>JAJYMI010000017.1 GCA_021787125.1 Thermoplasmata archaeon
CCTTACAAATATCTGAGCAAGAAAGCCACTGAGCTTGCGATGTGGATGAATTGCGAAAGGTTTATTAGAAAGGGAGGAATTGTGTAAGCAATGATTAAGGCACTCAAGGTGCGATTGTATCCAACTAAGGAACAGGCAGTACTTCTTGAAAAGCACTTTGGGGCATGCCGTTGGGTATGGAATCATTTTCTTGATGTTAGAAACAGGTATTATGCTGAACCCAGGAACGGCAAAAAGAAAGGATTGACTGCTTTTGATACCATGAAGATGCTCACCATGTTGAAAAAGGAAGTAACATGGCTGAACGAAATCAATTCGCAGAGTCTTCAGCATTCTCTTGTGGAACTGGATAAGGCATTTAAGTCATTTTTCAAACACAATACTGGTTATCCGAACTTCAGGTCAAAGAAGGACCATCAGTATTTCATCATACCATCAGGATTCAGGGCAGTCGGAAACAGGCTCATTATACCGAAGTTTCAGGAAGGGATAAAATACAGGGATGCTTGTGTCATACCATCCGAAATAAAACAGGTCATAGTAACAAAGGATGTTGAGAGATACTACGCATCCATTCAATATGAGGTTAATGAAGAATTTCAAAGGAGTGAAGGTATTGTTGGCATAGACATGGGAATAAAAGCGTTCCTGACAACATCGGATGGTGTTCAGGTTCAGCCGTTGAACGTATTGAGAAAGAAGGAGAAAAAACTCAGGAGGGAGCAGAGGAGGCTTTCGAGGAAGAAGAAAGGTTCAAAAAACAGGAAGAAGCAAATAGTGAGAGTGCAGAAGGTACATCAGAATATTAGGGATGCAAGAACAGATTTCAACCACAAGGTATCAAGTGCGATAGTCAAGCAATATGGTACCGTGGTTATTGAGAACTTAGGCATACAGAACATGCAGAGGAACCACAACTTAGCAAAGAGCATTACGGACCAAGGGTGGTATCAATTCAAGCAGATGCTCTCATACAAAATGCAGTGGAGAAATGCAGAACTGATTGAAATAGGAAGATTCGAACCTTCGTCCAAGTTGTGTTCTCGTTGTGGGAACATAAAACACGGACTGAAACTTTCAGACAGAACGTATAGATGTGAAGTATGCGATCTTGAAATGGACAGAGACTTGAATGCGTCTATAAATATCAGAAACATGGGATTAATCAAAGTAGGGAAGGACATTCCCGAATTCACGCCTGTGGAAAGTGCTACGGCGGCGGAACTCTCAAAAGGGGGTCTACGAGTTGCCACTCTATGAATCAGGAACCTCACATGCTTTAGCAGTGAGAGGATGTCAGGGATACCTGTCAATTTTCAATGTAGCTGTGATCTATGAAAACCCGGGCTATTCTTCTCTTTCAAGCCTTGAAGAATACGCGTAAAACGTGTCCAAAACCAGACTGGCCGTTATTGCCTATGGAGTTCCTTTTTCCTAGTCAGAAATCTCAAACATCGGTACGGTCTCTGGGGTGTGCTACTTTAGTGATCAAAACCTTCCTGATCCATACCAAAACCTTTCTTCATACTTACCAGAGATTGCTTCGATGTTCAATTAAACATGGAATAGCCTGATAGCTGCGCTCTCTCCAAATATATATAACAAATGAGAATGTGGAGAGGTGAAAGGCACGAATTTTGATTCGTTGTTCAAGAAATTTGAGAGTGAAATGAAAGTACAGAGCGATGATCTCGCCACTTTTGTCGTCCGTTTTCTCAACACGAATGTTCCCCACTATAACTGGGTAGGAATCTACACGGTTGATGGAGATGACTTGATACTTGGTGCATACTCGGGCCCAAGAGAGACCGAACACACTAGGATAAAGGTGGGGGATGGCATATGCGGTATAGCAGCAAAGGAAGAGCTGACTGTGATCGTTCCTGACGTCTCGAAGGATTCGAGGTACATTGCCTGCTTCCCTGAGACGAAATCTGAGATCGTCGCTCCCATATTCAAGGACGGGAAAGTCACTGGAGAAATAGATATAGATAGCGATTTTGTGGACCCATTCACGAATCAGGACAAACATTTCCTAGACAGAATAATAAACTTAATAGGCAGAAGGCTATAACTAAAACGGGAGATTTGTGACAGTTTCAAGTATAATGAAGCACTCAATGGGTGGTTTAATGTCAAACAAAAAATATTCCAAATATGAGAAGGCGAGAATAGTTGGTGCAAGGGCCCTTCAGATTTCAATGGGGGCGCCCATTATCATTGAAATTCCAAAAGAAGTGGTGGATCCACTTAAGATTGCTCTTTTAGAATACGAAAATGAAGCTATACCGATGACGATCAAGAGGAGACGCCGGGCAAAGTAGGTCTTCCATGAAGAACTGGAGTGGACACATAATTTTCCCACAGAGTTTCGAATGGAAGCAGCTTGAGAAGAGTTTCAGAGGAATGATGGAACTTTTCTTCAAGGAAACGAACGAGATGGAGGATGAACCCGATCACAGGGATGTGATCATAATGCTCAACATGCAGGACATCAAGAACAACAGGAAGCCAGAGGGTTACACAAGAGAGGGAAAGCTGAGGATGATCTTCCCCCTGGACAAGAAGGAGATCACAATTCTTGCCCCACTCCCTGAGACTTATGTGAGAGACGTATCAGAGGACATCAGCAAGTATCTAATATCGAAGAAAATCAGGCACATTTTAGAATTCGACCAGATGAAGTATACCGCCTATAGAAAGAAGAGAAAGTAGGGAACGAGGCAGTGCACTCCTGAACGTCTTGTAAATATACTTTGTAGTACCAGCATACGAGAAAATGTCTCAGTCCACCTTCAATAGTGGCTTACAGAAAAATTGGTTTTTACTCGAGATATTCAACCATTCTGTTAGCACCTTCTACAAGATCCTTATCTGAAAGTGCAAACGACAGCCTTACCCTATCCTTGCCTGATGGACCGAATCCGGAACCTGGCGTGACCAGAACCCTCTTTCTTTCTAGCAATCCTTCAGAAAACTCTTCTCCCGTCATCCCGTTCTTTAACCTAGGGAAAGCGTAAAACGTCCCAGCCGGTTTCGTGAATTCAATCTTATCGCTCTTCGAAATTATCGAGTGGAGAAGATCTCGCCTTCTCCGAAAGGTCTCCCTGAGCTTCAGGGGGAAATTGGGTTCATCAATTGCCCTGAGGGCTGCATACTGTGAGACGGATGATGCGCACGTAAGCGTCTGCTGTTGGTACGAATCTATGTATCCAGTGAACTCGGGTGGAGAGATCAGGTATCCTATCCTCCATCCAGTCATTGCGTGACTCTTGGAGAATCCGTTTATTATGAACGACCTATCTTCCATTCCCGGAAATGAGAGGGGAGAGACGTGCTTGCCTTCGTAGATTATCGTCTCGTAAATCTCATCTGAAGTGATATAGAGTTTGTAATCAGATACCACTTCCGTCAGATCCTTCACGTCCTGATATGAAGCGACCCATCCATGCGGATTGGAGGGAGAGTTGATAATGACCATCCTGGTCTTTCCGTCTATCTTCTCCTTCAGGTCGTCTGTGTCCGGACTTCCATCTTCTTTGGATCCAAAATACTTTGGTACTCCTCCAGCTATCTTTATAATTTCAGGATACGAAACGAAGCTCGGGTCCTGTATCAGAACGTTTTCACCTGGTTCTATTACCGATTGAACTGCCATGTTGATTGCGAATTTCGCGATCGTGACGATGACGTTCTTGGCTCTTACATCTTTGCCTGTCATCAGCTGATACTTCGCAGCTATCTTATCCCTGAGTTCCTTGATGCCTAGGGATGAGGTGTAGTGCGTTTTTCCCTCTCTCGCCTTCGTGCCTGCATAATCAATTATGTCCTCGGGAGTAGTAGCGTCAGGCTCTCCAACTCCAAAAGATATTGCGTCTTCACCATTCTCTCTGAGTTCGGCAAACCTGTTGTTCAGGGATACAGTAGGAGATGGCGATACTGCTTTGAATCTAGATGAGACCATTTTAACTTCTGACATCCTCCCACGAATAAATTCGGTGGGGTTCCTGCTTCATCGACACGCATCTCGTTGTTCCACTCCTCTCGGGCGGATCCGCCGAAGTTGGTGTCTCTCGAGTCCTTGTTTATCGGACTATCAGGCTTGAATTCCCGCATGTCCTGCGGTACTTAATTTGATATGTTCTCCCCATTAATAAGATTTCGTTCCAGATTCATCCCGCCAATAAATTGATGGGCTTTCTTTAGAGCGTCAGATTAGTAGTATATAGGGGGTAGGACGAGCAGAAAATATTGGCAGTTGTCAATAAGACGTGTGCAATCTAGGAAAAGACTTTTGTAAACCGTCAGAACAGAAAATCTGGAAAAAAGAATTGAATAAAAATAGAAAAATGAAGAGAGGAAAATCACTCGGGTGGAATCTCTTTGTAGGCCGAGGTTATGTTTATTCCCATTCTCTTGTTTACGAAGTACATCACCACGAATATTATAGCTGCAACTATGTAGACGCTCCCTATCGTAATCCCAGTGGTAGAATTTATTGGCATGAGGTATGAGTTCCAGAGCCCTATGATACCATATATAATGCCAGCAAGTGCAATGACTCCGAGCCAAGTAATAAGTGGAAGACCTGCAATCTTTCTCTTGATTACGAACGAGTTGTTGTAGAGGTCCTTCTTCATGAACGGGATCAGGATTGCCGTGATTGCAGGAATGATGAATCCAAAATCGAATATAGGGATAATGTCCACGATGGCAGCTGCAGGTATGTACGCATAAGCAAGGAGTCCGATGATTCCAATGATACCTACTGTTACGATTGAGATTACTGGCGCCTTAGTCCTGGTCGATACTCTACTGAAAATCGTGGGGACAGCTCTGTCGAATGACCAGCCGAAGAGGTACCTTGAGGCTCCAATCATAGTGGGTATGAAGAAAACAACATCGGGGAGCCAGAATACCAAAATACCTAGAATAGGAATTATCGGACTTGCGTAGACCAGGGAAATAAAGAACGGAGTGTACGTTCCAATGAAGGAAAATGGAAGGGTATATCCGTTTGCATAGTTGTAGGACCAGGCTGTCATGAACTGTTGGCCAAATGCGTGGAAAGTCGTGAAATAGAATGCCATGTAGAACACGAGTATGACGACCAGCGCATACAGAATGGCGATCGGAAGTGACTTCTTGACTTGCTTCATTTCCCCCGACCAGTTAGCAGGGAGGGTGTACCAGGTGAAAGCGTACCAAGAAATCGGGAGAGCCAGTAGAGTAGTTGCAAGACCAGGCTTGTATAGGAGTCCGTTGGAAACGGCCGATGATATGACGCCAGAATATGCTCCAGTGCCTGCGAACTTATCAAAAGCAGTCATGAACGTCCCCTGAGAGATTGTAGCTGTTATTGCAAACAGAGCGATTGTTGTAATAACCTCAATTATTCCTGTGATAAAGATAAGTGAAAATGCCTTTTTGGTTGGGACAAACGCGAGAACCAACAGGAATATGGCAATTATGATCACTGCGGAGATCACCGACGCATCTTTGGTTAGCATTGACGCGGCAAGATTCTGCAGAGCTATGTTCGAGTTCATGAATCCATAGGTGTAGACGGCGTATCCGAGGTATTGAGCGCCAAAATAGGAATATATCCCCAAACTGAACACGTAAGCAAAGAACAGACCAAAAGAATTCAGGAAACCTAAAACAGAGTTCAAGCCGCGACTAACGAAAACGTAGTCTCCCCCAGACCTTGGCATCGAGATACCAAAAATGGTATAGACAGCTCCAAGAGCAACGCTAGGAATAAACATTGCAGCCAGAGCCAAATATATATTTGCTCCGGGTGAGAGAAAGAGCAGGGAGATTAGAAATATCGGCACACCTCCAGTAACTAGTGCAAATGTTGCAAAAAAGGAGCCTCCGCCACCGACATTCCTCACCAAGCCCGTCGCGTCTCTCACAAAAACTTTAATTCCTTGTGATTGAGCCATGGATTAATACACATCCTGATCATAAATTAAAATTACTTTATATGCCCCGAATCGAAGAATATGGAAAATAAATTTTCGTGCCAACAGAAAATGAGAAAATTTTTTCCACCTAGAAAGCATGAAGAGAAACATCTCAACCTCTATATGGAAACCGGACATGTGAATTTGTGTCCGGTGTCCTAAAATTTGCTGGTTCTTCAGGGGATTATGGGCCTTCTAAGTTTGTTGTCTATGGAGCTCCTTTTGATTCGACAACTTCTTTTCGATCCGGGCAGAGATTTGCACCAAACAGAATAAGAGAAGCATCATCGACCCTTGAGAGGTTTGTCTTCGAGCGGAACGTCAATGTTAAGGAGATGGGTCTCTTCGATGCAGGGGACTTAGAGTCAACAGTAAGCCCGAAGAAAATGAAGAATGAGGTTTCCAGGAACTTCAAGAATCTTCTTAATGATGGAAAGTACTCAATCATGTTGGGTGGAGAACACTCGGTTTCGATAGGAATAGGTGAAAACCTTGTTGACGAAAATGTCTCAGTTCTGTTCATGGATGCACATCCAGACTTCAGAGATTCACTCCTTGGAGAAAGGTTGAGCCACGGGTCTGTAGCAAGACGGATGATTGACGTCTTGGGTATAGAAAGAGTTACCGCTATTGGACTGAGAGCGATTTCAAGAGAGGAATCCCTGGATCCGCTCTTTTCGAAGTACAACTTCTTCACCACTGAAGAAATCAGGAGATATGGAACCAAGGCAATAATCGACAAACTATTCAAGAAAGTGAAATCTAAGAAAATCTATCTATCTCTGGATCTCGACGTAATGGATCCTGCATATGCACCTGGGGTTGCAACACCCGAACCATTTGGACTGGACCCATTCCAGATCAAGGAACTCATTAACGTCTTAGGCAAGAGATTAATGGGTGCAGATATCGTGGAACTGAGCCCTCCCTATGACAATGGAAATACAGCAGTGTTAGCTGCGAGGTTGGTACAGGAGATAATCTCGTCCAGCGATATTTCCTGACTTGATGAAGAGCCAAGAACTAGCGATTGGAAATTAGCCCAGTCAGGGGTACATCTATGTTGAGACAAATTTTCCTCAAATAGAGGAGATAAGAGAAATTAATTCGCACTCTATCAAAAGCGTAAAAAACAAATCCATTGGAGAGATCATTGATAGTAGGGGTTGTTATAGTGGATGAAAAAGGATTCTATTTCCCAACCACAAAGAATACATCCAAATCCAAGGATGTTTGGAAGGAGAGCTTAAAATATACTCCGTACGGAGTGCACTCGAATTATCGTGCCCTTGACCCGTATCCGATGTATTTCCGTAAAGCACGTGGGTCAAAAATCGAGGATGTGGACGGAAATCTGTACACGGACTTTAACATGGCATTTGGGGTGCTGACGACGGGTCATTCAAATCCAGCACTTCTAAAGAAGCTTAGAGACCGCCTCGAAAATGGGACCATTCTAGGTTTTGAATATGGAGATTCACACAGACTTGCCAGATTGGTGACAAGCAGATTCAAGACAGATTCTGTAAGATTTTCAACTACCGGCGGAGAAGCCACGACAGCCGCAACAAGGTTTGCCAGGGCATTTACTGGCAGAGAAAAGATCATAAAATTTGAGGGGTGCTACCACGGGTCCCACGATCTTCTTCTTGTGAGCACTAAACCATCTAGAGGAAAGGCGGGCAACCCTAGGTTTCCAAATGCGGTTCCCTCCGGAACGGGAATTCCATCATCCGCTCTCGAAGACACAATAGTCCTACCATTCAATGACGCCGATGCCCTCAGAGAAGCATTTAGAAGAGATCATGACAAGATAGCTGGTGCAATACTGGAGCCGGTTCCGATGAATATGGGACTCGTTCTTCCCAAGAAGGGATTCCTTGAGGAGCTCAGGAAGCTGACAGAAGAGAATAACTCTGTGCTGATTTTTGACGAAGTGAAAACTGGGTCCAAGCACTATGGAGGAGCCGCTGAGTTTTTCAAGATCAAACCTGACCTCATAACGCTAGGGAAGGCTATAGGGGGAGGAATACCCATATCGGCGGTCACGGGTAAGATGGAGGTAATGCAGACAATAGGTCCAGGAAAGACCCCTCACGCTGGTACCTTTAACTCAAATCCCCTTTCAATAGATGCTGGGATAGCGTCAATGGAAAACATCCTCACTGAATCCAATCTGAAAGACGCAGAATCACTTAGCAGTAAGCTATCCAAGGCATACAGGGACATAATAGATGACGACAGGATTCCCCTCGGAGTACAGAACTGGAGTGTAAGTGGATCCATCTACTTCACGACCAGAAAGATAGAGAACTGGAGGGATTTCCTGACAACGAATGTCAACCAATGGTACCGCTATTACTACATGATGCTCGACAAGGGAATAATCCCAGCAGCTCCGGGACCCGACGAACAGTGGACAGTTTCAGTAATGCACTCGAGAGAGGACATCGATAATCACATCGAAGCATTCAAAGATGTCTCAGAGAACTTAAAACACGTGGTGTCTGAACTTCAGATAGAGGAGGCTCTTTAGCCTCTATCTCTTCTTTTCTTCAGGCAACTCATACCACTTTACTTTCTCTCCTATTCTTGATCTCATTTTCCATTTCAGGGATTTGTCAGAATGCTCGATGTCGTCTACAAGTCCCCTAATCCTTCCCTGAACTAGTTTACTGTCTTCGGTCGAAAGTGGAAGACCCTCCGCGAAGCTCCCAACCTTGGTCAGGTTATTCGTAAGTGTCTTGTATGGGCCCCAGTCTTCTGCACACGACTTAACTAGGAAGTCTCTCGCCGAGTACCCTCTCTGATCTCTCTCGTCAATGTCAGCATAGAGCAGCAACCTGACAAGATCTCTCATATCTTTCTCGTTTATTTCGAAAATCTGCAGCTTTGTGAACAGAAGCTCACCAAGGCCGATTGTCTCGTCTTGGAAGTTCAACGATAGCGACAGATCGAGTGAGTGGCACATCTCGAATTTGTCCAGGAAGACATCCAGCTGTTCTACCCCTTTCCTGAACAGCAGTCTAGTATCTCCGTACAACCCATTGAACAAATTGTCAGGCAGGTAACCGCAACTCTGAAGGGCCTGGTAGATTTTTTTCTTTTCCTTTGCCCGCCCGACAATGTCTATGTCTGCATACTTCCTCTGAAGGAAGCTGTAATTGTTCTGACGATGGTTTTGAGAGGTCTTATAGAAAATAGCCCAACCTCCTATAAGCTGGACGTGTGCACCGATCTCCCTAGCTTTGGTCATGATGCACTGGCAGTCATCGCACTTTTGAACTTCTAGATCCTGAGAGAACATCCAACTACCTATCCTGTTACCAGTATCTGGTTCATGACTTCCCTATCCCTGAGAATCACCAGACCCCCATGAAGTACCCCTTCCGTATACTCACTTCCGGGGTTTATGCAGACAGTTTTACCGATCTTGTCTATCCCTCTGGATTCGTGGATATGACCGTGTAGTGAAACGATCGGGGACCTCTCTTCTATGGCTCTCCTCACGGAGGAGCTGCCAACGTGAACCATTATCTGCTGTCCTCCAACATTGGTGTATCTCAAGTCTTTCTCTATCCTCGGCGCAAGATCTAGATTCGTATCGATCGGAGGAGGGTGGTACGCTAGTATTAATTTTTCTCTGGCGTCGACCTGTGAAAGCTGCTTGCTTATTATTTTCCACAAATCATCCTCTTCGACGTCTCTGGGAGCATTCCACGGAGTCATATTTGCCTCGGAGATTCCAGCTATTTTGTACCCATCCATGTCGACTATCTTTTCTCCTATGTCCTGGGAGACCTCAGAATTGAAATACTCCTCGAGGCCCTTCACGTCGTCATTCCCAGCTTCCATGTACAATTTAATCCCCGTTGGTTTCAACCTTTCATCCGCAATTCTCACCCACTCCTTAACTCTCTCGATCATGAGCTCGTGGAACACGTCCGTTTTCTTCTTTTGGTCTTGAGAAATTTCTCCGTACTCTTCCTTGGTCATGATCTTTGGATAATATCCCGTATCACCCTGTACCTTTATGAAACTCGAAACCTCTTCGTCTGTGTTGAGAGTCTTCTGCTGACCAAAGTAAGAAGTTTCGTATGGCGGCTTGCCATTCCCCACTATTGGGATTATTGCCTTTCCGGTGATGTCTCCTCCAAATACTAGATTATTGGCTTCGTACACTTTTGCTGCGTTTAGAAACTTCTTAAAGACGACTGTAGATCCGTGAAAATCAGAGGCGAAAAATATCTTCATAGTAGGTTCTCTCTTTCCACTTTTTCCGAACATTTATCGATATAACAAAATAAGCGTTAATAAATCTTTAGATGTCAAACGCCCTTCTGTTTTGTATTCAAAAAATTTTGCCCCCATGCGACTAACCTAGTACTTTATTCGTTACGTACTAATGTTGGTCTGCTTATCGTTGCTATTAAATAACCAATGCAAGTGTATTAATAGCTGCGGAAGAAAGCAAGTCTGTCGAAGAGTTCTATTCCAGAATTCTGGATATGACGGAATTAGCAAACAGAAAAGGCACTGATTTGGAAATGTTTGAAGTAACAGCAATGTTCAATCAGGTTGGGGAATCCGAGAGAGTGGGATGTCTTCCACAATTTCCGTGAATTGATTAGACTGGACGACTAAACTGGAACTTCATAACCCCTATCTCAAGCGACCTCATTTTCGGAATTCTGGGGGATCTTTTCTGTACGAATATATAATTTCTTCATTCACGGTTACAGGTAATTTAGGGAAGAGCATCCTATTTCCTCTCACTCGCTTCTTATCTATAAACCCGGCTATCTCTCTATCTCTCATTACATCAGAAATCTTGTTGATTGGAGCGGCTGGAACAGACGTTCTTCTGAACAATCTGAGCCACTGTTCCGTACTTTTCTGCATCATAACCGTTATCAGAATAGGAATCAGTTGTTCCCTGTTCTTGACCCTCAACTCATTTGTTAGGAATCTCTTGTCTCCAAGAAGATCATTCCTGCCTATTGCCTTGCAGAATCTCTGCCAGTGATTGTTGTTTGCAACAGCTATCATTATCGTCCTGTCCTTTGTCTTAAATGGTTGGTAGGGTACTATTCCGGGATGAGCTGTGCCTATTGGTTTAGGGTCTTTCCCCGTAGCCGCAAAGGATCCAAAGAGGAAGGGCATGGAATAGAATGCACTTCCAATTAGTGGAATATCCAACTTGACGCTTCTCCTTTGGTTGCGTAAAGAACCTGAAAGAAGGTAGGCCAGAATTGTTGTCGCACATAGATAGCCGGCGTATATGTCAACCGTGGAATTGCCAACTCTCGCCAAGTTTTCTTCATCTCTCCCTGTTACGCTCATTAGACCGGATTCGCCCTGCATGAGAATATCGTATCCAGGGAGATTTGAACGCTTGCCGGTTCTGCCATATCCAGAAATAGTCACATATAGGATCTTTCTATTCTTTGACCTTATGGTCTCGAACTCTACTCCCAGCTTCTCCTCAACACTGGGAAGGAAGTTGTGAATGAAGACATCGGATTTCTTCGCAAGGTAGTAGAGCCTCTGTCTATCCTCTTCATCTTTGAGATTGAGGAAAACCACGTCCTTGTTCCTGTTTACCGACAGGAAATAAGAACTCTCGTTCCCTATCATCGGCTGATAATTCCTCGTTTCATCCCCTCTTTTGGGATCTTCCACCTTTACTATCTCCGCTCCAAGGTCCGAAAGAAGCATCGTACAGAATGGTCCAGCTAGAACTCTTGATGCATCCAAGATTCTGACCCCTTTAAGTGGCAATCTGTTCATCACATATTCACCTCTAGTTTAGTTCTCACGAGCGTGTTTAGCTGCATAATCTGATCTTCGGACCGGCTATCGTCATCATGTTTATCCCATCTCCCTGACTCATTAGATCATTCTCACGAAGATTCGTTTAATTGAAGCCAGTTTCTTCCTCGTCATGTTGGAATCACATGGATTGCTAAACATCCTCTAAAGAGGTCTATGATCTGTTTGGATTTATACTTTGGAATCGCCTTTTAGAACGTAGTCTTATTTAAGTGATTCTTTCCTGTTAACATAATTGATCTCTGAATTATTGCTCATAGATATTAATTTGAACAGCACCGAAACAAAGACTAATTCGCTAATTTTCCAAAATTCATTCAAGTAGGAATAGAATTACCGTACCTTTCTCATTAAAGCGAGTTAACTTTCCTTATTGCACCTAATCTTTACTAGCAATTATATCCTTTGAAAACTTTTTCATTGTGGACAACTTTGACAGAAGGATTCTCAGATTGCTTGAACAGGATGCGACACTGTCACTAAAAGAGATTGGAATGAGGGTTGGCCTTTACTCTCCTTCTGCAGTAAGCAAGAGAATTGAAGGATTAAAAAAGAAAAGCTACATCAAGAAGATCTCTGCTACTCTGGATTTCTCAAAGCTTGGATTTAATTTTTACACCATGACATTTGTAAGGGGGAAATATGGAACTCACTACAAGGACAAGATAGCGAGTAGGCTGATGGAGATACCCGGGATCGTGTGCGTTTACTTCCTCCTGGGCGACATAGACTTCCTAATATACACTATCTCGAAGGATAAGGAGGAGTATTCAAAAATATTGGACAGGATCTCATCCATCCCAGAGATAGAGAGATCAGACACTCGAACGGTTCTTCAATCCTACAGAGAAATGGACTTTTCCACAGTCGATTTTTGGTCGACTTCTTAAGATTGATCTCCATATATCTGGTAGTACCAGCTCTTTCGGGCCTGGCCAGTCAGATCCACATAAACGTGTTTTACTGTCGTGAACTCTTCAAGGGAATACTTCGAAGTGGAAGCACCGTATCCCGACTTCTTCATTGGAGACCATGGCATTTCAGAAGGAATCGGAGCGTGATCATTGACCCATACCGTACCAAATCTCAGGTCCCTAGCTGCCATCATAGCCAGTCTCACGTCCCTAGTCCATACAGATGAGGCAAGGCCGTACACCACGTCATTTGCTTTCTCTATGACTTCCTGATACGTCTTGAATCTCAGGAGCACTGGTACAGGTCCAAAGATTTCCTCCTGCACGATCCGGGCCTTGTTGTTCTCGGTAGAGAATAATGCGGGTCTCAAAAAGAATCCTGAATCGAATCCTTTTGAACCTCCTTCGTACAGAATATCCGCTTCTTTCTTTCCAATCTCGATATAGTCCTTCACCTTTGTCTGCTGCTCCCTTGATATCAGCGGTCCAAGGTCAGTTTTTGGATCAGTTGGATTCCCCACCCTGATCCTGCTCAGCTTTTCGATCATGAGATTCTTGAATTTTTCGTAAATTCCTTCCTGGACATATATTCTAGTAGCAGCACCACAGTCCTGACCATTGTTTATGAGCCCTCCAACGACTGCACCTTCCGTTGCTGCGTCAATGTCTGCATCGTCAAATACTATGAACGGCGCTTTGCCTCCAAGCTCCAGAGATAGCCGCTTAACGGAGTCAGAAGCCAGGTTGGATATTCTCTTACCTACCTCGTTGGAACCGGTGAAGGCTATCATGTCTACCTTTGCACTTCTAGCAATCTCCTCACCCACCGCAGATCCTGATCCGGTGACTATGTTGAAAACTCCCTTGGGTATTCCAACCTTCTTTACTGCGCTTGCAAGCTCCAGTGCAGTAAGCGGGGTGTAGCTCGCCGGTTTTACAATGACGGTGTTGCCGGCAGCTATAGCTGGGATTGCCCTCCACCCCACCATCATTAGTGGATAATTCCATGGAGTTATGGCCGCGACCACTCCGACGGGTTCTCTCCTAAGCATACTCGTACCATCTGAAACGTACTCCTTTGCAGCGATTCCTTCTATCAGTCGCGTAGCGCCTGCAAAGAACTTCAGGTTGTCTATGGTGTAAGCGATGTCATAATCCACCACTTGCTTGACAGCCTTCCCGGTATTTTGGAGCTCTATTTCTCCAAACTTCATCATATTCTCTTCGAGCACTCTCGCAAGTTTCATTATGTATTCGGCCCTGAAGGCCGGCGGTAGCTTTGGCCATTCACCCGAATCGAATGCTGCTCTGGCGGCATCAATAGCAGCCCTCGCATCTTCCTGACCTCCCTTCTGTATATTTGCAACAATCTGCTCGTTTGCGGGATTGATTACGTTTTGCTCTTCACCCTTGTTTGATTTTACCCATTCGTTGTCGATGAATAGATCATAACTCTTCATGGAGTGTTCACACAGCATACACATCATCCTAGAATAAAATTCCTTCATCAATTCTCGCGCTTTCTAGATCGGAGCAAAGAATTCCATAATATCTAAAAAATGGAGAATAAATTCCTTGCAATTGCGGAGAAGTGGGGGAATTCTGTCTGAACGTGGAAATCTCAGAGATACTTCATCATTGTGATCGCTGTATCATTGAATCCCATCTTTAGGTACAGATTCTTAGCTACTGTATTGAAACCAAATACATTTAATTGAACCCTCTTGGCTCCCTCTTTCTTTGCTATTTTCACAAGTTCCTTCATTGCTTCCTCACCGTAGCCTCTCCCCCTCTTGTCTTCTTTAATGAAAATGTCCCAGAGGTATGCCTCCTTCACCACTCTTTCCCTGATTTCGTACCAAATTGTTCCGACCACATCTCCTTTTTC
>JAJYMI010000071.1 GCA_021787125.1 Thermoplasmata archaeon
ACGACGTCTCAACCCAAGCAAAATCATACCCTGAACCACTCCCACCAGATACGACACCAGTCGCAGTAAAAGACTGTCCAGCATCAACCGTCACATAGAGCGGCGACTTTATCTGGACGGAAAGCGCGGGGATTGCGTTACTTACCGTCACCGTTATGTAATTTTGCGTCCCAACTATGTAGGTGCTCCCGTCGGGAGAATTGGCTTCTTCTGCATACAGATAAACGTAGTACGTTCCAGATGTTGAGAAGGAGATTGAACTGGAAACTTGTCCAGAGCTCGTGTTGCTCCCATAAAATGAATCGGATGTGACGTAGGGTCCGTTATCTGAGCTCGGATAGTTTGTCTCTATCCAAGCATAGAGATAATCACCGCTTCCGCCAATTATGCTGCCCTGAGCGTTGAAGGATTGCCCCGTGTTGATACTCACTGAAGTGGAGGAAGTTATAGATGGCGAGATTGCCAGAAGTACAGTCACCACTATATATCCGGATGCCTGAACGGGTTTGTCTTGACTGTCCTCTCCGAAGAGAAACACATAGTAAGTGTTGGAGCTAGAGAAGGATAGCTGAGTGGAGATTTGCCCATTGGTAGAGTTGAACGAGGTAGGACTTGATGGTGACTGGGACGACGTCTCAACCCAAGCAAAATCATACCCTGAACCACTCCCACCAGATACGACACCAGTCGCAGTAAAAGACTGTCCAGCATCAACCGTCACATAGAGCGGCGACTTTATCTGGACGGAAAGCGCTGGACTGGCAGGACTCACTGTGACCTTTACGTATTCGGTCGATCCGGCGAAATAGAGGTTCCCATCAGGAGAATTGGCATCCTCTGCGTAGAGGTATACATCGTATGTTCCCTGGATACCTAACGCAGGTACGTTTGCGGATGATAGAGATGACGAAACCTGCCCCTGTGAAGTGTTTCCTGACTCGAAAGAAGAAGCAGATACTGAGGGCACGTCACCGGTGACTATCCAGGCATATATATACTGTCCACTTCCACCAGAAATGCTGCCCTCGGCTGTGAAGGACTGCTGACCCTTAACGTCAACAGTCTCTGATGATTTGATTGAAGGCAAAATGGGCGAGAGTACTGAGACCTCAATGTGGTCAGATGACCTGACAACAGCGCCGTTGCCTTCCGCACCGTATAGATACACATTGTAATTACCAGGGTCTGAGAAAGAAATGGACGTTGAAATGGATCCCGAGGTTGAGTTCAGAGAAGCCGGATTTGAAGGATTCTGTGACTCAGTTTCGACCCAGGCATATCCATATCCCGAGCCGGTTCCTCCAGATATTGTGCCGGTTGCAGTGAAGTACTGACCAGAGTCGATAGTTATGGACGGAGGCGAGGTTATCTTGACGGCTAATGACGGAGCCCCAGAACCTACGGTGATCTCCACATAGGTAGAGGAATTCTTTTGAGGATACCAGTCGCCTACGGTTACCCAGAGATAGTATGTGCCTGTTGACCATACGGTGGGATTATAGCCCGATGTGGTGAAGTTGAACGATTGATCCCATCCCAGGACGTTACCACTGGGACCAGAGGAGTCTCCAAGCTGCCAGTGATAGTAGTCCCATATTTGAAGAACGGAACTCTCGGTGAAAACTTGATACTGCCCCACAATCAGAGAGGAAGGGGATGGACTGATGGAAGGCAACGCACCGACTGTGATTGTTGATGAGTTGGAGGCAGTTCCCCCTATCGAGTCGGTCGCTGTGAGCGTAACGTTATAGATGCCTGCTGCTGAAAAGGCGAAAGTGTTACCGTTCCGTACCACTCCGCTGCTAGGCAAGTATGACCAGGAATATCTGTACGAGGGTATGCCCCCCAAAGTTGTGTTTGTGAAGGTGACAGATTGCCCTACATTAATTGATGAGGAAGAGGCAAAGAGAGAAAGGGAGACGCTGGCACTGATGCTTATCACCGCGTAAGCCGAAGTGCTCACTTGCGGATACCAATTTCCAGCGGTCACCCAGAGATAGTATGTGCCTGGGGCATTTACGGTGGGATTGTAGCTGGAAGTAGTGAAGTTGAACGATTGATCCCATCCCAGGACGTTACTACTGGGACCAGAGGAGTCTCCAAGCTGCCAGTGATAGTAGTCCCAGTTATTAGATTTAGAGCCTGCGGTGAATACTTGGTACTGGCCAATGTCGAGTGAAGAAGAGGACGGAGAAATCGTAACTTGTGAATTGCTGTTGCCACTCTTCAGTGATGTCCCAGTTGGCAGTAAGTCTGACGCTATACCCACACTTGGCGAAGAGGGGGCCGATGGTGCTGGCCAAGTCTTCACTACGTTTCCGTTCTTTACCTCCTCATAATAACTGTATTTCTGTCCATTTATGGTCTCAGTAACAACATATACGTGCGAAGAGGTGTTACTTCCCACTCCGGCGGCCCCATAAAAAGCCCCAGAAATCGATGAGAATACCACCATCAGAACTATCAGTGCAATTACGCTTCCGATCATTCTTTTTCTTTTATAGCCATAGCTCATTGTATCGAGTAGTACTGGTATTTATTAATAGTTTATGGATAATAATCGGTAAACCTTATTCGAGAGCCTGTCTTAACCATTTTGGACAAGCACAGAAAAATTGTCTCCGAGATAGATAATAATTGGTACCATAAATTACTGAGTTTTGCGGTTAGCCAGTCTGAATAACGAAATGACCCTCTAGAACACGAGTTTCAGAAATTCAATAACTGAAGTAAGATTTGCTGACAGGTCCTCAACCCTCGGAGGTGGAATCGAACACAGTTGTTCTAACCATACTTTTTAGAGCATTTATTCTGACCAATGGGCCGACTGCAAGGATTTCTTCAACCATCGTGTCCCATCGTTAACGAGACGGCCGACCTCCGTCTGGCATGGGAGTGCTCCCATCAGTACCAGTATGTGATTGTAACGGTTTCCGTAGCGCTCGTCAAAGAGTTCGAGTTACCCACTCCTATCTCGACCCTTGGGGCAGGAAGCACGGGGAAGTAAGCGCTTCCACTGTGTCCTATGGCAGTGGAATTATCGTAACTGACTCCGTTCGCGGACCAGATGACGATACCGTAGGTATTGGCTGTAGTAGAAGACAGGACTTGAATCTGGATGTATCCAGCATAACTGACGTTAAATATGGAGAAACTGTAGGAACCAGGACCTTGGCTAACTGTGTAGTTCTCTTCCAGCACCAAAGACTTTCCCAGCTCGATAATCTGTTCGAGAGCAGTGAGTTGGGTAGTTAGATTTGCCTTTTCACTCGTAAGAGATGAGATGGTTGAATTCAGAGAATTCATCTGGTACTGCAAACTCAGCTTCGTAGCATTCAGGGATGAGATGGTTGAATTCAGAGAATTCATCTGTGACTGAAGGCTGGCCACATCACTGTTCAGGGAAGAGATTGTCGAGTTAAGGGAAGTTATTGTGCTCTTCTCTGAGCTTATTTCGGCACTCAATGAAGCTATCTTTTGATCACTGGAGCTAGAGGCACTCGATTGATGGAATGCGAGATATCCCAATGATCCAGCTAGCACAATGATAACAGTTACTAACGCAATGACAACGGTCATTCCAACCGCTCTTTGCGGTTGCGTTGAACGCCCAGCATCGCTCATGAATCACGTACTTTTTAGAATTATTTAAATTTTGCATTTCGTCCTTTCCAATCCTGAACTACCACTCTTTATATTTCCGAGTAGCTTACGCTTCTGTGTACACTGCTGTCATTAGAAACGTTGAAATCGCATTAAGGGACCAGGTACGCATAGTGGGCGATGTCTATCTTCCAAGATCTGGCGGTCAATTTCCAACCATCGTCTTTCGAACACCATACGGACGCGACGATCAAAACTACAGGAAGTACGCACGTTTCTTTTCTTCCCACGGATTTGCATTTCTTAATTCTGACGTAAGGGGGAGGGGCGATTCAGAGGGAGAATTTGTACCATATTTCAATGAAGGAAAGGACGGTAAGGACGTTATAGAATGGGTGGCAAAACAGTCCTGGTCCAATGGTAGAATCGGAACATTTGGCTCATCATATTCGGCAAGGATACAGTGGCTGACTGCACTTGAGAGACCCAGGAATCTCCTCGCAATGATTTCGAAAGTGTCCCCATCAGATCAGTTTGTGGAGAGCCCCACTGGGGTCAGTGATCCCATGCACATTTCCTGGAGGTACCTCGTAAGTGGTCGGACCCTCAAGAGTACGGAAGACATCGATTGGAATTCTGTGTACAAGACTCTGCCCCTCAAGGATATGCCCAGTTCGCTAGGACTGCGTTTTCCTGACTGGGAGGAAGATTTCTCTCATCAGACGTTCGATTCTTTCTGGGAGAGGATCGGTTACCAAAAGAAGTTCGACACGATAGACGTTCCTACTATGCACATTTCTGGCTGGTACGATGATGAACAGATTGGGACTTTCATAAACTACGTGGGAATGAGAAAGGAATCAGCGTCAGCAGAATCTAGAGAAAATCAATCCATGATAATTGGCCCCTGGGGACACAACGTCAACGCATCGTCAAAACTCGGAGATATTGATTTTGGAACCAGTGCAGTGTTAGATCTGGATACTATTCAGTTGAACTGGTTCAAGAAATGGTTGGTAGATAAGGATACTCAGGTAGGAAAGAGAGTTAGAGTATTCATTATGGGTGAAAACAGGTGGATGGACCTTGACGATTGGCCTCCTGCAGGAACAAGGAATTCGAAGCTCTTCCTGACAAGTGGAGGGCGAGCGAACAGTAGATATGGAGACGGAAAACTCGTTTGGAGAGACCTTGAGATAGTTGATGGCAGTGATGAATACTCTTATGACCCGTCGGACCCGACCCCATTCGTGACAGAGATAACTTCTGCCCAGATAGGCGGCCCAGACAACTATTCTTCTGTCGAAAGGAGGGACGACATACTGGTTTACAGATCACCGCCTCTGGAAAACGATATCACTTTCTTGGGACCCGTAATTGCTGACATATTCATGGAGACGGATGTTCCGGATACCGACGTCATGGCGATGCTTCTCGATGTATGGCCAAGTGGTTTCTCCCAGAGACTGTGCGATGGCATGACAAGGGGGCGGTACAGAAATGGGATGAGCATCATCAAACTACTGGAGAAAGGAAAAGTGCACAAATTCAGAATAGACCTCTGGAACACTGGACACAGGTTCGCGAAAGGGCACGTGATAGGGTTCAATGTCTCGTCTGCTGCCTTTCCAAAGTACTCAAGAAACCTTAACACTGGTCTTGATCTTGCATCAGATTCAACCATGAGAGTTGCAAAAACAAAGATTCTCCATACAAAGGAAAATCCTTCAAGCGTGTCGTTCTCGATCTATGAATAAACAACTCAAGTCATCGATATTGGCAAGAGCAAGAATGATAGCTGGCAAAGTGCCAGGAGTAGCTATATTCAAAGAGAACCCTATCTTTGATTATTTCTCAGATGACGAAAGAGCAGATTCAGCTCTCCTGCTCGATGGAGAGATCTCGCTAATAGGTTTGAAAGAGGTTGATCAGATTTTCGGATCTCTGGACGGAATAGACTACTGCATCGCTCCTCCATTCTATGGATTCAGAAGCGGTCATTCATGCTCTTTCGGTGCAGGCGAATGGTTCCAATTTCCTCTATCTGAAGAGCGCAACTTTATAGCAGTACAAAAGAAGAAGATTGGTGAGCTGATAGATCCCCTCATATCTGATCTGAGCGTCAACAGTACGGAGTACGGCTTGTCTCAATCGATAAAGAACAAGCTCTGCAGCGCTGGTTTCTCTCTCTATTATGAGCCGATCGTTGCTTTTGACAGGAACACGCTAAACGTCTGGAACAAGCCCGGCGATAATAACCTTAAAAAGATCATGTACTTGGAGGCTGCAGCGAAGATTAAGGGATTGACTGTCATTTATTCGAATTCATTTTTGGCAACGGACGAGGAAGAGTACGTGAACAGGTACAGGGAAAGTATCGAGGGCGTGGAATCAATCAAGAGGTATTTTGTTGAGGGAAGGACAACTTCAGAGGTGATGCAAGCACTCGAGAAATTCAGAGGCGACAATCTGTACCTGACAACTCCCCTCTTTCCCTTCAGCTACCACGCAATTCCGGGACCGGAAGCGATTATCCGGACGTGTGATACTGCCGTATTTGATCTCTGGATAAAGGGTTCTGAGTTTGCCTTCAGAAGAAAGGTTATTGCTGTATCTGGGAGTTTTAGAGCCTCTACGATCTAGACTTTGTTGACGGTGAATGCAGCGTACCCTACTCCCGTCGCCCCTTCGGTGATCTCTATTGAGTTTGATAGTTTCAGCAGGTCCACTCTTCCAGAATATGTGGACAATAGAGTGACAATCGGACCATATCCACAGGCACTCATTTCTTCAGAATATTCATACCTGTAAATCGCCTTGGTGTCCCTGTTGAGAACAGCCTGCGAAAAAAAAGCATCCAATCTCTTGAGTTTCGCTAGAGCAAGATAATGATTGAGGTCTGAGCTCGCTACTATGGTGAAATGCCCGCTCAACTTTTTCAGCCTTGCCGCAAGATGCTCAGCGGCTTCCAAGCTCTGGTCCATCATCACTATTGGTACTATCTCCACGTCACCGTAGATATATTGGAGAAACGGAATCTCCACTTCCACAGAGTGCTCCTGCTCGTGAGCAAGGTTGTCGACCACGATCAAATCGTCCTGGAGCTCTTCAACTGCGTCTCTTCTTATTTTTGCCCGCCCCAGGGGAGTCAAGTAGTCTTCGCTTCCGATGGATACGAGTGATCCTAGACCCGTGTGGTTTGGTCCGACGACTACGAAGTAATCGTACCTTCCAGAATTAGCAAGAGAGCCGAACGAGAATGCGGCAACCGGAGCACTGTACTCGTATCCAGCATGCGGAACTATTATGCCCTTTTCAGGATCGATTCTCTTTACTTCTGGTACGTATCCCGGTCCATTCCAGTGAGTAAAAGCCCACTCGATCTTCTCCCTGAGTTCTTCTGGGTCTGAGGGATAGAAATAACCGCTAACGTGAGGCTTCCTCATAATATTTCATGGCATAGATATGATGTCAGTTAAATAGCTTTTCAATCTATTGAGATTGAAGGGTCTCTCAGATAACGGACAACGAAATCAGTCAATAACTTTCAACTACTACACAATCTACTCCGTTGAAGTGCTTGACGTTACGCGTCAGTATCTGTTCATTCCTGAGCCTGCAAATTCCAGCGATCATTGCTTCTGTTGTTCGAATCTGAAATCCCGCCACTCTTTTTTCTGAGTATATTTCACCTGTCTCTGTCGCAGACACTTCGTCCAGAGAATAAACTGTCAGCCACGCCATCACATTTAGGATCTTCTCTTGTTCTTCCTCCTTTTTACTGCTCTTCCTAAGTCCTGCGTAGAGTTCAAATTTCGATAGGGAGGTAATTGAGATAGCTAAACCCCTACTTTCAAGCATCTTTGCTTTAAGAATTGCTTCTCTGTTTCCGTCCATTATGTCAATAAGAAAAGTCGTATCTGCAATCATTTCCTACCTAGCCTTCTTGATGTCTCATCCAATCGCTTTTCGCTTTCTCGTCCCATCTCTTTTATATTGGACCTCAGCTCCACCGAGTCCTTCTTTGATAGGATACCGGAGAGGTCAAGTATACTCGTCCTTTTTGTAAGCCTGTTGATGACATCGGTAAAACTCTCTTTTTTTACCCTTCAGTCTGGCCAACTTTAGGTAGGCCTCGTCAGAAATGTTGATGTTTGGTTTCCCACACATACACATATGTGTGTATACTACATACTTTCTATCAGGGTGTTATTTTCAATTGAATTCAGAGCATTATATGAACGGTATTGCCTAGAATGAAAAACTCCGGTTGCGAATGGACAGTAGGCGTCAGGACGTCTACTAGTCCACTCTTGTCAAAATGTAGATAACTGCGAACCGTTTCAGAGTTCGGCCAGGAAGTCTTCAAGTTTCAGTTGAGATACGTCCTTACCATTCAGTGTATTGATTCCCTTCGTTAGGAGGAAGTATATCAGGGCAAGACTCTCCCTTCCCTTGTTGTTGCCTGGGACCACTAGATCTACAAAAGATGTGCTGTTGTTGGTGTGGCAGATGGCAACTACTGGAATGCCGTTTATGATTGCTTCCTTTTGGGCTTGATTGTCAGTCGCTGGGTCGTTTATCAACACGACATCCGGTTCGATGTATCCAGAAATAGATGGATTCGTGAATGAACCCGGGATGAACCTGTCCGTCATGAACCTCGCGCCAAGCGCTTCTGCAGATGCCTTAACTGGTTTCTTTGCATATTCCCTAGACGCGACGAATACTATACCGTTAGGTTCGAATTTGGACAAGAACTTTGACGCTATCTTTATCCTCTCGTCTATCTTCTTTATGTCGAGTATGTTCAGTCCCTCTTTGTTAACGTACGCAGTAAACTTCTTCATGTCTGCGCTTCTTATCTTGGTTCCGATGTGAATAGCGGAATTCCTGTACGCGTCTTCTGATGTTAGTAGATCACTCATTCTTGTCCACCCATTTCTTCCTGAATTCTTACGAGTTCATTTAATTTTGCTATCCTCTCCCCACCTACCGTTCCTGTCTTTAGGTAGTCTGCGCCTATTGCCACGGCGAGGTGGGCGATGAAGTAATCCGTCGTCTCACCGGACCTGTGTGAGACCACAACGCTCATGCCGTTGTCCTTTGCCAGCTTCCACGTCTTGAGCAACCTTGAGAGAGTGCCCACCTGGTTTGGTTTCAAAAGGATTGCATTGCTGGCCCTCTTGCCAATGCCTTTCTGAAGTCTGTCGTAGTTGGTGGTATACAGGTCGTCCCCAATAATGGTGGCCTTGTCACCGACCCTCTTTGTCAGTTCTGCAAAACTCTCAAAGTCGTTCTCATCAAATGGATCCTCAATGACCGTATAACCGCGGTCCTTCACTATCCCCTCCACGAAGTCTACCTGTTCCTCCCGTGTGAGTCTGCTGTTCCGGTAGACATAGTGACCTTTTTCGAAGTAATTTGACGCAGCGAGGTCCATCCCGTTTTCTATCGTCAGTCCTGTCTTTTCGGATATCTCTTCAGCCGCTTCCTTCACCATTGAAATTACTTTTTCGTCGTCGAACGGCAGGACCCACGCCTTTTCGTCTCCCATGCCCACGGGGATGTCGAGTTCCTTGGAGGCTCGTTCCTTGATCCTCTTGTGAACCATGGAATTGGCCCTGATTGCTTCGTAGACGTTACCCGAGTGTGATGCTATCAGGAATTCCTGAATGGTGGTACCGTTCACGGCGTGCTTACCGCCTCCGACGACATTCCCTAGTGGAGTCGTCATCCTCGCGTTTATTCCTCCTAGATACCTGAACAGGGGAACACCAAGTTCGTCTGAGGTTGCGAAGGCGTTTGCAAGCGATAGGGCAACTGCTAGGTTACCACCGATATTGGAGAAGTCGTCCGTTCCATCCGCGCTCTCCAGATATCTGTCAAACCCAGCCTGGTCGCTCGATTCCATCCCGATGATACTCTTGGAGATTTCTGACCTGAATATCTTGATAGACTGGTCTATCCCCCCCTCTGGATAATCCTTGACCTCATTCGAGCCCTTGGATGCCCCGCTAGGAGCTGCTGAAACACCACGTCCGAATTCTGTGAAAATCTCGACTTCTACAGTCTCGTTACCCCTAGAATCGAGTATCTTCCTGATCTTTGAGCCCGTTATCTCTGACATTCAATCCTCACCCCTTTTCTGGGAGTTTGCCTGTGCCGCTGCAAGTATTGCAATCGGAACCCTGTAAGGAGACGCTGATACGTACTTCAGTCCTATCTTGTGGCAGAACTTGACAGAATCCGGGTCTCCTCCGTGCTCTCCACATATCCCGACTTCTATGTCGGGTCTCACCCTGACTCCCCTTTCAAAGCATATTTTCATTAGCTCTCCAACTCCGCTATTGTCCAGTGATTCGAAGGGGTTAACCTTGAATATCCCGTACTCCAGATACTTGGGCAGGAAAGTGGCTTCCACATCGTCTCTCGAGAAACCGAATGTCATCTGCGTGAGGTCGTTCGTCCCAAAGCTGAAAAATTCCGCAACCTCTGCTATCTCTCCCGCAGTGAGAGCACCCCTTGGAGTCTCTATCATGGTTCCGAACTTGTATTTCAGATCCCTCCCTTTCAGTTCCTCTTCTATCACCTTCTTGAGTCTTTCGTGAACAAGCTTCAGTTCCCTTACCTCTATCGTCAGAGGAATCATAATCTCGGGAATGACCGTCTTCCCTTCCTCTTTGACTCTGAGTGCAGCCCTGAGTATTGCCCTCACCTGCATCTCGTATATCTCGGGATATACTATTCCGACCCTTATACCCCTGAACCCGATCATCGGGTTGAACTCGCTCAGGGAGTTGACCTTCCTCAGTATCTCCTCCTCTTCTTTGAGCCTCCTATCCTTGGCATCGCTCTTCCTCTTGTGTCTTGTCTCGGCGATGTCGACCATCAGCTCCTCTTTCTTGGGGAGGAACTCGTGCAACGGAGGATCTAACAGTCTAATGATTACTGGGAATCCATCCATCGTTCTGAAGAATTCCACAAAGTCGTTGTATTGTAGTGGTAGAAGCTTGTCGAGCAACGCCCTTCTCTCTTCAAGGGTGTCGCTCATGATCATTTCTCTCATAATTGGAATTCTCTCTGCGCCAAGGAACATTCTCTCCGTTCTCGCTAGACCAATGCCTTCGGCACCATTCTTCCTTGCCAGAATTGCTTCCTCGGGTGTATTAGCATTTGCCAGAACGCCGAGTTTCTTCACCCTTCTGCAGAGGTCCATGAACTCCTGGAAATCCCCTCCCATCTCCGGTATGGTCAGGGGTACAGTACCCTTGAACACCAGTCCTGAGGTTCCGTCTACTGTTACTTCCTGATGCTCCCACATCAGCTCCTTTTTGAAATTTATAGACCTCTTGTCCATGTCTATCTTAAGATCTTCCGAGCCAACTATTGCTGGCTTTCCCATCGCCCTTGCAACGACGGCTGCGTGAGATGTCATACCGCCTCTTGCCGTCAGCACCGCCTCTGATACGGCTATTCCGTGGACGTCATCTGCGAGCGTCTCATTTCTTACAAGAACAACCTTCTCACCCTTCTCGTTCATCTTGACTGCCTCTTCAGGGTCCAAGACTATCTTACCGGCACCAGCTCCTGGGCTGGCCGCGAGTCCCTTTGCGATGGGTGACCCGGCCTTCTTGGAGTCAACCTGTGGATGGAGCAACTGGTTAAGTTGTTCGGGCTGGACCATGTTGACCGCCTCTCCGTCCGTCAGTCTTCCCTCCTTCCTCAAGTCCAGAGCTATCTTGATTGCTGCGGCCGCGCTTCTCTTTGCAGATCTGGTCTGGAGGAGATAGAACGTCCCCTCCTGGATTGTGAACTCGATGTCCTGCACGTCCTTGTAGTGACCCTCGAGTATGTCGGCAGATCTCTTCAGTTCAGAATAGGCGTTGGGGATCTCATCTCTAAGTTTGTCGACGCCTGAAGGAGTCCTTATGCCTGCAACGACATCCTCACCCTGCGCATTTATGAGGTACTCTCCATAGAGCTTCCTCTCTCCAGTGTTGGGGTCCCTTGTGAAGGCGACTCCAGTGGCAGAGTTTGAACCGATGTTTCCATAAACCATTGTGACAACCGAGACTGCAGTTCCGAGCGAGTCCGGTATGTTGTTTAATTTCCTGTAGACTATTGCCCTATCATTCTTCCATGAGTCGAAGACCGCATTGATTGCTAACGCTAGTTGCTTGTAAGGATCGCTTGGCAGGTCCTTCCCAGCGGATCCTATTATCTTCTTGAACTCTGCAACTATCTCCCTCCAGTCCCTCTCCTGAAGATCGAAATCGTTTCGAACCTTGAGACTCTCTTTCTTCTTCTCGATGACATCATCGAACTTCTTTCCATTCAGACCGAGGACGATTCGACCGAACATCTGTATGAATCTCCTGTAAGAGTCCCAGGCGAACCTCGCATTGTTTGTTTCCCTCGCGAACTGTTCGACGTTATGGTCATTCATGCCAAGATTCAGGACCGTATCCAACATTCCCGGCATGCTCACCGGTGCTCCGGAACGAACTGAGACCAACATCATCTTTGGCTCTCCTCCAAACGCTCTACCTGTCTTTTTCTCGAGCGTCTTGACAGACTGCACTATGTCGTCCCATAGACCATCCGGGAGTCTGCTGTTCTTGAAATAATAGTTACAGACCTCCGTTGTGATTGTGAAACCTGGTGGAGTCTTCAATCCAATCCTGGTCATCTCGGCGAGACCGGCGCCCTTTCCCCCGAGAAGATTTTTCATGTCCTTTGAGCCTTCTTCAAAACTATAGATGTACTTAGGACCAACAGGCATGTTCCAGCATTGTAAATCGAATTTTAACGTTTCCGATTGAACGGCCAATTTTGACCATCGATTTTAAAACCGTTTCACTATTGACTGAGCATGCCGGATGCCGTATAATGCCTAAACTATAACCGACCTTTAAGGATTGAATGGTACTGTGTTCTGTGGAGTGTGTCTAACTGTATCTCAGTATTGCGCCGATTCCACCAAAAGAATTCAAGAAGAGTGATCCTTCGTCCGATTCGTCACCGACCAACTCGATCTTGGAATCGCTGCTCTGCCCCTGCTCTATGTACCCTTCTATAAGATCAGTCTGATTGACCATCACCATCGGGTTTCCGCACTTTGGACAGGTGTGTTCCTTCTCTTCCTGAGATATTTCGGTCACTTCCGTCCCGTCATTTTCGCACCTGTAGGTGAACTTCATCTTCTTGAGGCCCTTCGATACTATGAGCGTGTCTACCCTTCCCTCACCGAGTACCCGGGTGACTTCTTTGTCTCCATAGGCGGCCAAGCCCGTGCCCTTCTTTATCTCGACGAGGAGCCTCTCGATGATCTTCTTCTCCTTTGCAACCTCGAGATCGCTGAGCGTCTGAGATGCCTTGTCTACCAGTTCTTTTAGCCCGTACTCATTGGTGTACCCCACGTCATAGAGATCGATGACCTTCTCCTGAATCTGGTACTGCAGGTACGCGTGTTTGTAGAAGAATTCCTTTGTGGACCCTGGTCCCCCGATCAAAACTCCCTTGAGGCCCTGCTCTCTGAGGAATGCGGTCGATGATATGTCCGCAATCTTAGTGAAGAACTCGTGGGCAGCCAGCTCGATCAGCCTCTCATACCGTCTGGAGCTCTGTCCTCCCTGGTGGTGCTTGCTTGGAACCAACGAGTCTTTGTTTTCGACTACCTCGATCCTGGAACCACGCAGTATCCCTATCGTAGCCTCTGCCCTGTCAATAACTATGAGACCGTAGACTTCCTTCTTTTCCAGCATGGGGAGTATTGGGTCGAGATAGAATTTTGAATCGCACCTGTACAGGAAACTTGTGACGGACTGTGGTGGTTCTATGAAATAGGAGACCATATCGCTCTTGTCTCCCCTGGTTGGTACGTAGCCTACGAATATAGCCAGGCCGTGCTCTGGAGGGGCCTTGTAGTATCTCAGCTTGCTCATTATGCTCTCGATCGCTGTGGTCACATTCTTTCTGGTCGTCTTGCTCTTTATGTTGCTTGAGGTTGAATATTCGTCTCTGAGGTAGGACACCACATCACTGATCTGCCTCTCCGGTGGGACATAGACGGAGATAAGCTCCGTTCCCCTTCCCTCGTGTTTCCTTACCTGGTCTACATACTTCTTGAACTGATATTCCTTTAAAGATTTCTCAATATCCTTTTTGTTTTGTTCTAGTCCAGACATCTCTCTCCGTCAACTGGTGGATTTTGCCTTCTGCTCTGGTTCCACCTTTTTATCTTCTTCCTTCTTCTCTTCAGCTCTCTTCTCAAAAACTTCCCTGAAAATGACTGTCTTGTTTGCGACGTATTCCCTTATAGCGCCGACTATAGCAAACTTTGCAAGTGGCCAGGAATCGTCTATCTTTGCGGAGTCTGGAATGGTTATGGTGATCTCTTCTCCAGCCTCTACCTTGAACTTGTCGGAGTCCTTGGAAAAGTTTATCTCAATTATGGCTCCGATCTTCTTCTCCTCTCCTTCCAGCTTTTCGAGTACTGTATAGTTGTACTTTATTGACTTTCCCGCGAGAGGATGGTTGAAATCAACTACCACTCTCCCCGCCGTGACCGTCAGAATCTTGCCGAACTTGTCCCCGATTCGAACCATTTTACCTGGTTCGGGATACGCATCCTTGCCGCTCCTGCCTGCCCTCTTTTCTTCTTCTATCAGAGACCTCTGAACTTCTCTGTAGGAATTGACTTTCACGCTGTTTGTGTCCCTTACTCCGAACGCCTTTTCTGGAGGGAGCAGAATCTCCTTAACGTCTCCAACATTTGCCTTCTGAATGTCGTCTTCGAGATCTTTTAAAAGTCTTCCCGCTCCGAGTATCGTGACTATTGGTTTATATGAAGAATGCTCGTCATAAATCCCATTATCTTTTGCCTTCTTTTCGTCGGTGGTCTCGACCAGCTTTCCATCGTCCGTGTATGTATCGAACTGCAGCCTTATGATGTCGCCCTTTTCCATATGTTCCACTCTTTCA
>JAJYMI010000037.1 GCA_021787125.1 Thermoplasmata archaeon
CAAGAAACTGAGTGATTACGGGGAACCAGTCGGGACTGCAACAGCGATTGCCCTAGGAGAGAGAGGATTTGACTCTATATTCTTCGTGGGAGTATTCGCATTCGCCGTCCTGTCCGGACTAGAGATACTTACGGGTGGGTTGAAGCTGGTCGCGATTGTCGGTGTCACCCTGCTAGTCCTATTCCTCCTCTTCGTCCTGGCGTCCATGGGTGCTGGCTCTCTGATGAATCGGATAAAGGGATGGGTTGAGAGGACGGTCAATCGGTTCGATAGAAAGGGCAAGAGGTATGTGGAACGCCTCCCCAAACTCTTCGAGCACGTCGAGACATACGCGTCATCCACAAAGGAGATATTTCTGAAGCACCCCGGGGCACTTGTTTTGGGGTTGTCGGCTACGTCTTTGCTGTGGCTGTCGGATTTCATGGTCCCGGTCATGCTGATACTCGGTTTTGGTTACGCTCCCAACCTGATAGACGTGATTTTCATTCAGGTGCTGCTCGTACTGATTTCCCTCATCCCGGTGACGCCCGGATCTGCAGGAATAATGGAAGTCCTGATGATTGCCACTTTCTCTTCCTTCCTCCCAAACGGAGGGATAGTGGCATTCGTCCTAATATGGCGATTTATAACGTTCTATCTCAACTTGATCATTGGTTCTCTATCCCTGCACTATGTTGTGACAAAATAAATAATAAAGTCCTCATTTACCTACGATTTGATTGAATGAAAGTCAGCGACTGAGGAGATTTGCATTCCGCTCTCCAAAGTACTACCTAGCGTTGCCTCTCCTAGTCGTTTTAGTGCCTCTATTCTACCTCTCCTCGCGTGATCTGGCTTTCACCCTAATCTATTCCCTTTCTATTGCCAGTATCATAATATGGGATATGGCATCTCCAAGGCTCTTTAGTTTCAAATTTCCACCCCAGAGGGTGTTGTTCCTCAATCTTGTGACCCTTTACGTTGCAATAATCTTCTACTTTATTGTAGTAGCTCTTCACTACCTGAAACCTCCACTTGCCCTTCTTGTTTCGATAACGACCGTGCCTTTCTTGAGGACTATGGTCTTTGTGACGTTCACTAGCAAGAATGTCGTTCTGATCCACACACTTGCGATCTCGTTTTCGCTCTTCTTTTCGCTGTACATGTGGCTTTTCGACCCCAAGTACACTATCTACATCGTCCCACTAGTCCTCTCCTCAATCGTCTATGCCCTTGCCTCTCACCTGTTCGTCAAACTCTCGGTCTCAAAATTCGTCAAGGAGTTCAGCACGGACCCTATCAAGATTCTCAGAGAGTTTGTCAACACGGTAACCGCCGACATCTCCTACAACGTCGTCCTGAAGAACTTCTTTGAGGACCTGTATGCGACTCTGGCTCCTCGGGAGATCTCGCTGATCAGAATGAAATCGGATCTCCAGAACTTAACATTGGTCTTCCCCTATGTGCACCCTGGCCCACTGGGAGACCTAGGAAGTTCAAATATAACAGCAAAACTGCAAAGAAGGCACCAGAACCAGCAACTACTCGTATTCCACACGACCACAACTCACGACGACAATTGTGCGGGGGATAACGAGATGGAAAAAATCTCGAACGTCTTGAACGAGAAAGGAAAGGAGTTCGGATTCTGTTACGAACCATATTTTGGGAAGTACCTGACGTTCCTCCCGCTGGGTGAAGGTGGACTGTTCTTCCTCTCACCGGACGATCCAAGGTTCGACGATGTGAAGATAACAGAGGGGAGAAGAATAGTCAGAAAGGCGAAATCTCTAGGCCTGAAGTGGGCAGTCACGATCGACCAGCACAACAACAACATGGACGAACCCAAAGAACTCAGAGACATCTCTTACCTCCTCGGGGAAGTGGAGGAAGCTGTGAAGGGCAGAAAGAACAAGAAATCACTTCTCGTGGCACACAGCAGGTCCGTTCCAGAATTCAAGGACATCGGTCCCGGAGGGATCTCATTCGTTTCCGTCACGGCAGGATCCAAGAAACTTGCGATCATACTTCTGGACGGGAACAACATGGAGTTTGAACTGAGGCAGAAGGTGGAAAGCTCTCTTCAGGGGTATGACAAGATACTGATCTGCACCACGGACAACCACGTCGTCAACACGAACGGACTAAATGTGAACCCTGTCGGAAGATTTTCAGATCACGATGAGGTAGTCAAGATAGTGAAGAAGCTGGAGCAAGAAACGGTTGACCAGAAGGAAGTGAACATGGAATACGTGAAGAGGGACATCTGGCTGAAAGTCGCTGGCGAAAACCAATGGGAAAAGCTGAACTCGGTCATCAAGAGCTCTGCCAACAGGGCTAAGGTCCTAAGTATGGCATCAATAGTGTTCTCGCTCGCGCTCTCCCTGATCATTTTCAAGATAATTAAGATCTGATTCTGGTAGTGGAATATAAGAGATCAGGCGGTCAGAAGTCAATTCCAAACATTATTTTATATGTCATAAGCATTGGGAATCAGTGGGAAGCTTAATCATAGCCGAAAAGGCAAACGTCGCTCTCAGAATCGCGACTTCCCTCAGTGAGGGGAAGGTGAGCAGGGTCAAGATCGGGGCGTCTACCGTGTTACGATTCCAGAGGGGAAATGTGGACTATACGGTCCTCTCTCTCAGGGGGCACATAATCGAACTGGACTATCCGAAGGAGTTCAGCAACTGGAGAACCGATAACCTGAAGGAACTCATCAGTGCAACTCCAATCGAAAACGTGAAGGTGAAGGGGCTCGACCACGTCCTTAGAAAACTCGACCAGGAGAATTCAGAGATCATAGTCGCAACCGACTATGATCGAGAAGGAGAACTGATCGGCGTGGAGACGCTAAGACTGATGGAGAGAGTCAACGGTATTAAGAGGGCCAGGTTTAGTGCACTGACAAAATACGATCTCGTTCAATCATTCGAAAATCTTGCAGAAGTAGATTACAACCTAGCAGGCTCTGCCGAAGCAAGAGGGGTCATTGACCTTATGTGGGGGGCAGCTCTGACGAGGTTCTTCAGCGTCACCACAAAGAGACTTGGCGGGGAATTTATCTCCGTGGGTAGAGTGCAGAGTCCTACTCTCACGATTCTAGTCGAGAAGGAGAATGAGATAAGAGATTTCGTTTCAGAGAAGTACTATGAATTGAGCATAGTCATAAACGGTGTAAGGTTTGGCTACGAAGGAAACCCTATAAAGACTAGAGAGGAAGCAGAGAAACTCCTTGAGATATTGAACAAGGGCAGCAAAGCCATCGTGATCGAGAAGAAAGACAAGGAGAGGAAGATATACAGACCCACTCCTTTCTCCACTACAGAATTCCTGAGAGACGCCAACAGAATTGGGGTCTCAGTTGAACGTGCGATGGCGATTGCAGAGACGCTCTACCAGCACGGTAAGATTTCTTATCCCAGGACCGACAATACGGTATATCCACGGACGATCAGCATCAAATCGATTCTGTCTGCTCTCTCAGATTCCTATCTGAAAAAAGAGGTGGAACACCTGATCGACAACAGCAAACTCATTCCTTCGCGAGGAAGAATTGAGACAACGGACCATCCTCCTATCTACCCAACTTCCCCTCTCAAGAAGAGCGAACTGAAGGGGGATTATTTCAAGATATACGATCTTGTTGCGAGGAGATTCATGGCAACCGTTGCGGAGAATGCAGACGTCCTCGATACAGAGTACATAGCTGAATCCAATGGTCTGAAATTCAAGTACACTGCGTCAAGGGCACTTAATAGGGGATGGATGGAATACTATCCCATAGTCTACTATCAAGAGAAGAGGGACCCGGAACTGAATGCTTCCGACCAAGTCAATTTTACGGACCAGAAAATTGACGAAAAGAATACGAACCCGCCTCCACGATTTTCACAGGGCTCGCTCATCGAGAAGATGGAGAAGGAGCTGCTGGGAACGAAGAGCACGAGACACGAGATAATCCAAAAACTCTACGACCGTGGCTTCATCGAAGGAAACCCTATCAGGGTCAGGCCGCTAGGTATGGCAATGGGAGAATCTCTGATACTGAATTCAGAAGCAGTTGCCAGACCGGAGATGACTGCGAAGCTGGAACAGGAGATGGATCAGATAGCGAGCGGATCAAAGAAAAAGGAAGAGGTTGTGGAGGACAGTCGTTCAATTCTCACCGGTCTTCTTGATGATCTGATAAACAAGTCAGAAAAAATAAGTGAGAAATTTTACGATACTCTGAGGCTCGAAAAGGTCGTGGGGAAGTGCCCGAAGTGCGGAGCAGATCTGATTATAGACTCAAGGAACGACTCCAGATTCATAAAGTGCTCCGGACCTGCGAACGATTTCTTCCAGTTTCTTCCCCGAACGGGGAAGATTGAAGTCAGTGACGAAAAATGTCCCGTCTGTGGTCTCTTCCTGATCAAGGTGATCAGAAAGGGAGAGAGACCCGAGACTAGGTGCGTTGACAACAGGTGCTCCTACAACACTAGCAGAGAAACATTTGGACAGTGTCCTTCCGACGGAGGAAATCTGGTCCTGAGAAGGAGCAAGATGTTCACTCGTTTCATCGGCTGCTCAAATTATCCCAACTGCAAGGTTACTCTGTCCATCCCACAGAAAGCAGAAATAGTTCCAACCAACAAGAGGTGCGAAGTGGATGGATTTCCGATAGCCCTTTTCAAGTATGGAAAAGACCAGGTAGAACAATGCCTGAATTCCAAGTGTAAAAGCAGACAGGTAAACAATTCGGGAACACAATAAAGCAGCCGTGGAAGGTTATACAGCATTCCTTTGACATGACATAGAATTGTCAGTCAAAATAAAAAGACATAAGTAAAAACGGATAGATTTTCATTTCAAAGAGATATCCAGATCTGGTAAAACATAGATTTTGGTAGACCAGGAACAGACAGAAAAATATATATATAAAGTATGACATATTGATGCCATATAACAGACAACTGTCATACGGTGAAAAATATGTTCCTAAAAAGAATTGAAATGGAGAATTTCAAGTCATTTGGAAGAAAGACAGTCGTAGATTTTAGATCGGGTTATACATCAGTAACCGGCCCGAATGCATCAGGAAAGAGCAATATCGGTGATGCCCTGCTCTTTGTTCTCGGAACAAAAAGCAACAAGTCGCTGAGGGCGCAGAAACTGACAGATCTTATTCATCGAAATCAGTCCGGAAAACCATCACCCTATCTGAAGGCGAGCGTCACATTTGACAACACAGACAAGCTCGTTCCGCTCGATGCGAATGAAGTTACGTTCACCAGAATGGTGAAACTCTCAGAGAACAACGATCAAGATTATTCCTCATACTATTACATCAACGACGACAGGGCGAGACTGCAGGATTTCGAGTACCTCCTTGAGAAGGTGAAGATATTCGCGGATGGCTACAACTTTGTCAGGCAGGGGGATATAACTGGTATCGTAGAGATGACTCCACTCGAAAGAAGAGGCATCCTCGAAGAGGTCGGAGGAATCTCCGTATACAACACCGAGATAGAAAAGGCAAACAACGAGAAGGATAAGACGAGAGAGAACATGGTAACTGTCCAGGCACTCGTTACCGAACTATCCGGCAGGGTTGAACTACTCACAAAGGAGAAAGAGCAGGCGGAGGCATATCTGGGGAAGAAGAAGGAAGTTGAAAAGGACGAATCGATTTTACTTTACAGGAAGAAGAGCGACACAGAGAGTGAGATAACAACAATTAAGGAACAGATTGAAAAGATAAATTCTGAGATAACAGCTGCAGATGAGAAGGTAAAGGAACTGCTTGCGAGGGGAGACGAACTAGATAAGAGAATATCATCACTCAATGAGAGCAACAAGGAGCTCGAAGAGTTTCAGAGAATCAAAGGCGATCTTGATTCAAGCAAGATAAGTTATGCGAAGATAAATATGGAGCACGAGAACCTTCAGGGAACAATTTCGCAAATCAAGAAAGAAATCACAGAGCTCGCATCAAGAAAAAAGAAACTAGAGAATGAAGTCAAACAGAGCGAGATCAAAGTCAGGACACTGGAAGGCGAACTGAAGTCGAAGAACGACGAACTAAGGGAACTGGAATTGAGCATCCAGGACATGGAAAACAAGTCCGCCACATCGGTAGACAAATTTGAGGACCTTACGAAAGCGATAAACGATATCAACAAGCAGAAGGAAGACACCCTGAACGAACTGGCAAAGCACAAATCAAATCTGTCATCTATACAGGCCAGGAACTCTGGGATCATGGAGGAGATATCGAAGGTCGAGGAGGAAATAGCCAACCTCGACTTTTCCATCAAGGATGCGGACTGGAGATCCAGGAACCTCAAGAAGGGTACTCCACAGGGAGAAGATTACAACAAGGCGTACCTTGAGACAAAGAGGAGAATAGAGCAATTGAGAAGGGACGAGGAAGAGATAACGACCCAGATTGAGAAATCGGAGAGCGAGGTAGGGAAGGTACAAGGAGTGAAGCTCTCGGGAGTCTGGGAGAGCATAAATTTCATAAACACAGAGTCTGCCAACGGTACTCTGAAGGGAATAAGAGGAACGGTCGACTCATTGATTTCCTATTCACCTGATAATGAGAAGGCGATAAGAGCTGCCGGAGGAAACAGGCTCTTCAGTATTGTTGTTGAGAAAGACGAAGATGCTCAGAGTGCAATCGAGTCACTGAAGAGAAAGGGGAAGGGCAGACTTACGTTCCTGCCGCTCAACAAGATCATACCACTAAGACCGAGAGGGAAGGCAGTGATGCTCTCGCAGGACAAATCGACCATGGGATTCCTGTCGGAGAAGGTCACGGCAGACGATTCACTCAAGGACATAGTCAGTTACGTGTTTTCTGATACCCTCCTGGTGAGAGATATGAAAGTAGCGAGGGAGGTAATGGGAGGGGTTAGAATAGTCACTCTGGAGGGAGATTTGATCGATCCAAGCAACGCGATGACCGGAGGGACGCTTCCAAAGAGAGAGGTCGGTAAGGACCTAGAGGGGTTGACTGCAAAGCTCTCATCTCTGAAGGGAAGAAGGGTCGAAATAAGGAACGAACTGGCACTCCTTGAAAACGAATTAAGGGCCATTGCGGAGAAGATAAACAAGGCCCACCTCGAGGTAGGCAAGAGCGAGGGAGAGTACACACAGATCCTGAGCAGGAAAAAAGAACTTGAAGATCAGCTGAGAAAGAAGAAGGGATACCTAGAGGAGAGGAAGAAACTACTTGAAATTGGCGCAAACGACGAGCACACCGAAAACGGTGCGATAGAACAAATAAATTCAGAGCTCGTCTCTATAGGTGCGCAGATAGATAAGATAAATGCAGAGAAAGACAAGGCGATGGATAAGAAGACCAGGGAAGAGATAAGACTGATGAAGCAGAAACTGAACGATCTTAAAAACGAAGCCGAAGAAAAGTTATCAAACTTGAACAATCAGAAGATGGTGTTGAGCGGACTCAAGGCCAACCACGATTCCGTCGAGGAGTCGATTGAATCGAAACAGGACGAGCTCTCCAAAGGCAAGAAAACGTCCGACGAAATCGAGGCCTCGCTGCAGAAGGTGAAGGGGGAACTGGATGCCCTCAATTCTCTCTACCAATCTAAAGAAGGCAAACTGAAAAAGAGAGGAGAGGAAATAGAAAAGATCACAAACGAGAGATTCAAGGTAAGGTCAGAAGTGGACTCAAAGACCACGATCAAGAAGACAAAGATGGATTTCCTTCTCTCGCTGCAGTCCAAGATGGAGGATGCGACTCAGAGAATATCAGAGCTAAGCAAGACCATTGAAGAGAAGAAGTACGAAATCATGGAAGACCACAGGTCAATTGAAGAGATAAAGAAAGAGATCAATGCGCTGGAGAACCAGCTGCACGAAATGGAACCTATCAACCTCAAGAGCATAAATGACTATGCTGAGGAGAAGGGAAGACTGGACGAACTACTTGGCAAGAAGGCAAGACTCGAAGATGAGATGAACAAACTCGGGGAGCTCGAAAGCAAGCTCGAGGATCAGAAGAAGGTAGTCTTCCTTGAGGTCTTCGAGGCCGTAAACAAGAACTTCATTGGTATTTACAAGGAATTGACGAATGGAGGAGAGGGTTACCTGATGCTCGAGAACGTCACAAATCCATTCCAGGGAGGGCTGGTAATAAAGGCTTCCTCCAAGGGAAAGAAGGTGGACAATCTTGCCTCTCTGAGCGGAGGGGAGAAGAGCATAGCAGCACTCTCATTCATCATCGCAATACAGAACTACGATCCATCACCCATCTATTTCATGGACGAGGTAGACATGTTCTTGGATGGTGTAAATGCCGAGAATGTCGGAAGGCTGTTCAGGAGAAACTCGGACAGTGCTCAGATCATAGCCGTAACTCTAAGAAAGGCAACGATGAAGTATGCACATCAGATAATCGGTGTGACCTTCCAGGACAAGAACAGCACGGTGTTTACCAAGGAACTGGAGCAAGAGGAGGCTGCTGCGACATGAGCACCGAACTGGTCTCCGAGATCCTAGATAAGAACAAGGATCAGGCCGTCATAGAGAAGATCATCCAGGAGGAAATCTCCCCAGAAATTGAGAACAAGAGGGGAGAGATCATTCTGAAGGTGTTGGAGGTAGTAGACAAGTATGACCTCGATCCCTGGAACATCGACCTTGAGAAATTCACTTCGGTATTCCTGAACGAAGTTAACCAGTACTTCAGGGACTTCCCAGTCGCTGGAAAGATAGTCTACTTTGCATGGATCAACATAAGGAACAAGAGCGAACTAATGTTGCCCCAGCCAGAGGAGCCAGAAGAAATATTCGAGGAATCTTTGGAGACGGGCGAACAGGAACTTCAATTACCGGACATTTCGCTCGGTTACCTGCCGGTGGAGAAGAGGAACGTCACAATCGAGGACATAGTTGAGGCAATAAAGAACACCCCTCTCAGTTTCCTGAGCAACACGGTAAGGAAGGCTAGGAAGATAATATTCCAGGAAACCGCTCACCCAGAGGATTTCCAGGTCATTATTGGAGAAGTCTGGAGCAGAATGTTACACTCAAAGAAGGATCACTTCACTATGGAATCCATCTCAAGGAGTTCCGCAGACGACGTGATCAACGTATTCCAATCATCCCTTTTCCTGTCGTACTACGGAAGGATTGAGTTAAACCAGGAAGTACCGTTCGGTAGCATCTGGATAAAGATGCTTAAGAGGGACAGTACTACGACGCCCGTTCCAGAGGTGAAACTGGAAGAAGACGACTTTGCAGTGTAGACAATCGGAGTGTTCAGCATAGGTATTCCAGAGGTTTCAACTCCGTCGAGCTACTCTATGTCACTTCAGGCTACTTTCAAGATGTTTGAGTGTGTTCGCAATCTGTCTGGAAAAAAATCAAATGTCAACGTATATCTCAGGTCCCAACGATTGATCAATGGAAATTTTCGCCACAGAGTCATTTCGTGCAGCAATCTTCCATCCCTTTCCTAATGTGCACTTCTAAATTGACGCCGACTGATCAGGTTTGAGCCAATGTCTTTTCCATTGTATAGGCGTCTGAACCATCGTTGTAGTACGATGGAAGGAGATTGGAAGTTGAATATCCATGATTCCTGTAGAAGGCGATTGCCTCCTGATTGTCCGTTCTCACTTCAAGCTTGATCTTGTTTGCCTTTACCTTGAGGGCTTCCTGTTCGAAGAGGGAAATTAATCCGGTTCCGATACCGTTGTTTCTGAAGGGCGTGTCAACCGCTAGCATCAGGATTCTAGCCTCCTTATCGCCCGATATCCCGCCGCATATGAAGCCCGCGACGGTCTGGTCTGACATTCCCAAAATAAAAGCAGACGGCCACGACTTCTGAATGTCCAGGAAAACGAAGTCGTTGTACCGTTCTGTCAAATTCCTCTTTGTTATTTCTATAACAGCGTTGAGCTGGGACTGTGTGAACAATCTGAACTGGACAAACATGTCTTCTTCAGAATGTATTGATTTCTCCCGCCACGAGCATCTTTGTTATCCTGTTCAGGTTTGCCAGCCAGTCGTTTGCAATGTTCGTGAAGTCCTTTGTGTACTTCTTTGATGTCTGCTCATTCGTCCCGACGATCTGTAGATTGGCCACGTGTGGATCATCAATCGGTCTCCCGATCTGCGATACTATTCTGACGTGAATTTCGGGTACGTCTCCACCGGACTCCTTTATGCACTGTTCCGCTATCTTCATTGCAGCGAGATTGTAGAGTTTTCCAACGTGCGTTACAGGGTTCTTTCCCGCGGCCGCTTCCATACTCATTGGCCTGTAGGGTGTTATGAGACCAGTGACCCTGTTGCCTCTTCCAACCGATCCATCATCTCCGTTCTCCATTGAAAGTCCGGTGACTGTGAGATAGTAGAGATTGTCCTTCGGATTGTCTGCAGTGTTTATGGAGACTTTGATCTCGCGCTTAGCCTCTTTCTGAACGTACTTTTGAACGAGTTCTCTCGCCTTCTCCTTCTTGTCTACATAGTCCTCCCCATCCTTTAAGTATTTTCCAACCATCGCAGCCGCAATGGTCAGGTTGATCGTATCCTTCTTTCTGAATCCCATAACCTTGACGTCGTAACCAAGGGCTGGAATGGTTTTCTTCAGGTCCGAGTTGACGAAGTTCTCTGCCCTCATTACAGATCTCTCTACCTCTGAAAAAGGCGCAAATCCAACACCGAAAGATGTATCGTTGGAGAGGAGTTTTGTCGTATCGTACAGCGATCTTAGGTCGACTGAACCGTGTCCGATTCTGCAGTCTATCATAACGTCGCTTTCAATGTTCAACGTATCAAACCTGCTTCTCAGATAGTCAGAAGCGGCCTTTATTGCAATGCTCCTGTACGGTATCCTCTTTCCATTTACGGTAGTGGTTGCTCTCCCCGACAATAGTATATAGACTGGTTCAAGCACCATGCCGCCGTTGAATTCCGGTTGAGATTGACCTCCAACCACTTCTACCTGGTCGGTGTTGTGATGCAGTATTCTGCCGTAGTTTTCTATGTAGTATTTAGACAGAGACCTGCTCACCGCCTCGGCGATTCCATCAGATATTGAATCTGGATGGCCGATTCCCTTTCGTTCTACGATCTCGACTTCTCTCTCCTCGACTAGGGCCTGAGGAAGAGATTCGACTATTATATTCCTGGACATTACGGATTCCTCCATATTCACTAAAATTCCTTCTATAAATAAAATGTTTGTTATTGGACTTGCATAAAACTATTACCTAATCTTCCAAAAAAACAGTTTAATACACTCCTAGAATACCGTAACTGTGAAGAAGGGAGAGGAGAAGAACGCTATCATCTCAGTCTCTTCAAAGGAGGGACTGGAAGTGGTTGGAAACTTCTTGACTCTGAATAAATTCAATATTTTCGGCACTTCAGGAACAAGAGCGTATCTCGAAAAGAATGGAATCAGGTGCGAGAGCATCGAAAAACTCACCGGAAATCCCGAAATTCTAGGAGGCAGAGTAAAGACTCTTTCAGCTGCGTTGTCTGCTGGTATCCTTGCAGAAGACAGGGAAGATAATGACCTAAAGAGGTTTGGTTACGTACCCATAGATCTCGTGTACGTAGAACTCTACGATTTCATTGGATCATTCCGACGGGGGGATCGAGACCTGGTTGAATTCATAGATATTGGAGGGGTAACAATGCTGAGGGCGGCGGCCAAGAATTTCAAGAGGGTGATCACCGCACCGGGAAAGGGCTCAATGGAGCGAATAATGGCGACAATGAAAGACGGTGAGATTTCAATGGACGTGAGAAAATCACTCGCGGCTGAAACGTTCAGATCGACTTCATTCTATGATTATGCGATTTCTCAATGGCTGGGTGCAGATGGAAGTGTATTCACAACCGGTGGCACGGAGTATACAAAACTCAGATACGGAGAGAATCCGCATCAGAGAGCCCAAGCTTTCGCCCTCTACCGACCATTTTTTGAAATATTGAAGGTTGGGAAAGAGGTGAGTTTCAACAACATCATCGACGCTTGGGCCGCGTGGGAACTCTCCCTGAGACTCGGAACGGGTTCGAGTACGGTAGTGAAACACGCAGCACCCTGCGGGGCAGCTACAGGAACAAACTCGATTGAAAGAGCGTACGCGACTGATTCAGTCTCAGCCTACGGAGGAATTCTCGCTTACAACGGTACTGTCGGACTGAGAGAGGCCACTTTCCTAAAGGACAAATTCCTTGAAGTGATAATAGCGAGGGACTTTGAGAGCGAGGCCTACGATCAACTCGACAAGAAGAAGAACATCAGACTGTTGAGAGGCAACGAGGACGTGTACTCCATACCTGACATAAGGAGTGCAGGAAACGTTCTTCTCGTTCAAGAATGGAACAGGAGGTCTCACGTTCAGTTCGAGGTAAGATGTGGCAGTCCCTCAGAGGGTGTGCTGAGCGATCTCAAGTTTGGCTGGGAAGTCGTAAAGTCAATCAAGAGCAACGCAATCTCAATAGTCATGGACGGCTGGCTCCTGTCTTCGGGAGGCGGACAGCCGAACAGAGTTGACTCAGTTAAGATGGCCCTCACCAGGGCGAGAGAACTGGGAAGACTGAATCAAAATGCACTGCTGATCTCTGACGGATTTTTCCCATTTTCAGATTCGGTCGAACTGATCGAAGGCAGCGGAATAAAGAATATAGCTGCTCCGATGGGCTCGATAAGGGACAACGATGTCCTAGATTACTCCAGGAACCACGGGCTGACATTCATCGAAATAAAGGAGAGAGCATTCAGGCACTGAACTAAGGGACGTAGCGATAAATTCCGGTCTTGATCTCCATGATCTCTCCATCGTTCATGAGGTTCCTTATCTCGTCCTCAAGTTCCTCTTTAGGTATCCGTCCCCCGAACTTATCCACTATCTCTTCTAGAGAGATCTCCCTGTAGTTCTTAATCTCCTTTAGAATACTCTCTCTATTTCCCTTGTTTACGCCCCTGAGAAAGACTTCTACCTGATCAGAGAATTTTTCCACGTCGATGGATCCTTTCAGCTCGAAACGCGTGTGAAGGCCAAGACCATTTCTGTAAGAGTTCAGAAGTGCAGCGAGCTCCTCCTTTTCCCTCATGCCTGACGAGATCGCCCTCGAAATTTTCTTCACTCTTTCGTTCATGAACTGAACAGATTTAGCTTCCAAGTATTTCCTCTCTAACTCGGAGATCTTTGAAATATTTTCAAGGTAGAACCTCTTTGAAAACTGTCCCTGTGAATTCGAAATGGAGACCTTTCCAACCACCAGCACGTTGTCGTTCTCGCTCAACTCTTCAAGAGGTTCAAGGCCCTCGGTGTAGTACGATCCAACGTAAAGCGAGACATCATTGAAGCTGTCTTTCACCCTAAGAATCGGTCGTTCGTCTTCGTCAGATTTTCCTACGAATTTACCAGAAATGAGGAATCTGCTGACGAGCAGTCCAAGCTCCGAAAGTCCAAAGGAAGTGCCATCCTCCCCTTCTTCCTGGTACACATCATCTATTCCTAGCAACTCTGGAGTGGTGATCCTCACGGCTGGCTCTCTCTGTTTCATTTTAGCACCTCTATGGTTTTCTGGTATTCTTCACCTATCGCGTTTTCGTCCAGCACCGACAGCTCCTCCATTTCCATGTAGGTTCCAGAAGTTCCTCTAAATCCATACACGGTGAACCGAATCGGTTTCATAACTATCTTACCCTTCAGCTCTTCGAGGATTTCCGACTCCTTTCCACTCTCTATCGATTTCTTGATTTTTTCCTTTCCTCCGGTCACATACTTTTCAAGGACCTTCTGATATGCGTATACTAGTGGAGAAGAATACCCATCGTCTAACAGCATTGAAAATCGCAGAATTCTCTCTACGGGCGAATCGGGATGATTGGCGCACTTACCTTCCTTTGCAACCCTTTGGCAAACGGAACAGACAGATACAGCTAGGTTCTTTTCCAGTATCCTGAGTATAATCCCGTCCCCCTTTACGTTCCCGCTCTGTGAGTTGGAAAGCTGTTCAAGGGTCTCGAATTGACCGCTCTCCTGGGAGAGCACGTTGATTCTTGTCCCCTTGCCTATCTGGAGATAGAGCTTCTCCTTGAACTGTTTGATGGAGGCGCCCTTTATCTCAACGACTCCATCCGTCAGGGGCGTCCCCCAGCTCTGAACAGAAATGTTTCCAGACTCGTCGTCCAGAATTCCAGAATAAAGCGTGACGGAGTCTCTGCCGACGTTTTCCTTGGATCGGGTCGATCTCAGAGATCCCCTTATTGAAACATCGTACATATCCGGTTTGAGATCCCTTATCATCAGACTCTCGCCAACAACGCTCTTAAGACTGGATTTTTCGAGGATCTTAATCTCCAACTTTGAAGAGATCGTAAGGTACGGGCGATCGTTATAATTTCCGACAGAAGCGTTCACTATCAGTAAGAGGTCCCCCTTCGCTATCCTGCTGCTATTGTCGGGGAACTCAGTGAAAGACAGTCTCCCGGTCTTGTCTTCGAGCGTTCCCACACACCTTATCCTCTTGTTTCCATCCCTTTCGTACTCTATGCATCTTGTCGAACTGACACTTCCAAG
>JAJYMI010000039.1 GCA_021787125.1 Thermoplasmata archaeon
GAGTAGATGAGGGCATAGTAATTAAGGGATACAGAGGCAGGAACCCCTCGGTCACAGCGAGAGTCCTTTCAGACAAGATAAAGACTCTCCAGTACGATATGGTAATCCTAGGGAATCAATCCGCCGACGCATATACGGGTCTTCTGCCTGGGAAGATATCCAACCTTCTGAACGTACCACTCCTTGGTAATGCGGTTTCAATAGATCCAGAGGACAGAGAGGTAAAGGTGACCAGAGTATTGGAAGACCACAATGTCGTCCTGAAGAGCGCATTTCCAGTAGTGATCTCAGTATCACAGGAAATTAATGAGCCAAGACTGCCTGCTGTTCTTCAGATCATAAAGGCGGGGAAAAGAGAGATAAAGACAGAGACTGCCACTCTTGCGGATCCGTCCTCCATCAAGGTCCTCTCTGACAGGGCGCCGAAGAGCGAGAGAAGGAAAGAAATTTATGAGGACGCAGAGAAGGGGATACCCGCGCTAGTCCGAGTAATAAAGGAGGCGATGATATGAGAGGCTTCGTGTTCTCAGACAGGGAAGATATCCTTGCGCAGGTCCTCACATTCTTCAGGCAAAAGATGGAAGTCGATGGTGCGGTTTATGCCGATAACGTTGGGATTTCATCAGATTTTGGGGCAAAGAAACTCTACTTACTGCAGGGAACGAGTTTCTCCGACAACGTATCTGAAGCCCTGCTGGAAATCTTTGAAAAGGAAAAGTACGATTTCATCTTCATAACGTCAACTGCCTTGGGCAGAGAAGTCGCAGGAATAATCTCCGACAGGATGGGAAAGGAAATAATTGCAGAGATTTTCGACTTCAATTTAGTGGACTCCAGGGTCAGAACAAAGAGATTTGCATGGGGTGGTAAGACTGTGACAGAAGAAGAATCGGATTGCACCCTGTTTACCGTAATGCCTGGTGTAGTCGAAGCAACCAAGGCCCAAGAAAAATCTGAAGTAGTTCAGGTCAAGATGAAAGACTCGAGAGTCTCTCTCGTTCAGTCAATTCCAAAGACGTCTTCAACGGTAGATCTCGAACACGCGAACGTGATTGTCTCTATAGGCAGAGGAATAGGAAAGAAGGAATCGATTGACCTCATAATGCCTCTCGTAAAAGCTGTTAAGGGTGAACTCGCGGGATCGAGACCGGTGTGTCTTGATTATCAATGGCTCAGCGAAGACCGCCAGGTAGGATTATCGGGAAGGAAGGTCAAGCCAAAGCTGTACATCGCCCTCGGTATATCCGGTCAGATACAGCACATCGCAGGCATGAGGGGTTCAAAAGCGGTCATTGCCATAAACAGGGACAAGGCAGCTCCTATCTTCGAAGAGGCGGATTACGGGATCGTGGGAGACCTCTTCCAGATCGTCCCAGCTCTGGTGAACGCTCTTCAGCGCTGAATCAAGGAGTCCCGAGGTACCTAAGACCAGCCGACCGATCTACTTGCCCTTGTAGCTTGGCTTCCTCTTCTGGAGCATCGCGGTGATGCCCTCCTTCATATCGTCCGTGCCGTAGATTATACCCGCTGCCATTGACTCCATTTCCAGTCCAGAATCATAAGAAACGTCAGCACCCCTGTTGATCAACCTCTTTGCCAGACTGGCGGCTATGGGTGAGTCACCCAGCGAGATCGATTCAGCAAATCTGATGGTGTCAACATCCACCGTCTCCTTTGGATATAGTTCAGAGACTATTCCGAAATCAAATGCCTGCTGACCAGTCATCTTCTTTCCGGTGAGAATCAGATACATTGCCCTGGAATTTCCGACCAGTTTTGCGAGTCGTTGACTACCGGACCAGGCAGGTATCAGTCCAAGAGTGACTTCGGGCAGACCCATCTTGGCATCTGGAGTTGAAACTCGTATGTCGCAGGAGAGCGGGAGTTCAAAGCCACCTCCAAGGGCATTTCCTTTCAATTCTGCAATGACAACCTTGGGTATCTCCTGGAGCATCTTGAATATCCTCTCTCCCTTCCTAGAGTACTCGACAAAATCGAACATCCCGGGAATGAATTGTGATAGTTCCGCACCTGCAGAAAATGTATCCCCTGAACCCGTTATGATAACGACCCTTATTTCCTGATCCTCCCAGACTTCCTTAATCACTCCCTCTAGATCTGAGATCAGATCCGAATTCATGAAATTGTGCTTGGGCCTGTTGAGAAGAATTCTCGCGACGTGATTCTCTCTTCTCTCCAGGATCAGAGTAGAGTATTTTTTCTCCTCTCCCATTTTCTGTGGTTCAGTCCTTTCTACCTGTTTCTTCTGGTTCTCTGATGGGAACGATTTTGTGGAGATTACGTCCTTGAGTTTTCCCTGCTTGATGGATTCTGCGGGTTCAAACGTCTTGAATCCATAGAACTCGCTAAGCTGTTCTAGCTTCTTCTTTAACTCAGCATTCGTCATACTCCTTGCTACCGAGATGGGTCCAAAGGGACGATTGAGGCCGAGCTTAACCGCAGTCTCTATCTCCTCGGGCAGTGCAACTCTTTCCTCTATCAATTTGACTGCCTCGTTTATCTCGATTGCAAAAATGTCCATTATTGTCACTTTCTCAGAGGGTTCAACATTTGGGATTGCCGCCTTACCAGATGACCAGTCATAGAACCCCTTCCCCGACTTCTTACCAAGTTTTCCCTCCTTCACCAGGTCTCTAAAAATCCTGCACTTGTTGTAATCTTCGGAAACGGTTGCTGCATAGTAGTCCAGCATGTGGGCGACAGTGTCAAGGCCTACGAAGTCCATCAACTCATACGGACCCATTGGGAGACCCTGTCCCCTGGCGTAGAGGTCAAGCTCTTCCGGTCTTTCAACTCCTTTGTCCACCACATTGCAGAAGAAGAGCATGTCCGGAGCATTGATTCTGTTGACTATAAATCCGGGAGAATCTTTCAACACTTTCACTGCAGTCTTACCGATCTGTTCTCCGATCTTGAAGGCCTTCTCGAAGTACTCATCTCCGGTAAACTCCGACTTGATGATCTCAACCAGCTTCATCCTGTTTGCAGGATTGAAGAAGTGCATTCCAAGGACTCTCTCCTTGTTTCCAACCTTCTTGGAGATCTCTGAAATCTTGATGTTTGATGTATTAGTAGCAAGTATCGCATCTCTTCTGCACAGCCTGTCAAGATTTGCAAATATGTCCTGCTTCAGTTCCACAATCTCCGGTACTGCCTCCACAACGAGGTCAGCATCCTTGACGCATTCTTCCAGCGTCCCGTAGTACTTTATCCTTGACCGGATTTCTTCGTCTTCGCCTCTTTTTATTATACCCTTCTCGACCATCTTTGAGAGGTTTTCATCAATGTACTTCTTGGCTTTCTCGCGAGCCTGTGGAAGCGAGTCCTCCAGTCTCACATCATTTCCGTACTGTGCAAATACAAGGGCTATTCCTCTTCCCATCTCCCCCGAACCGATGACCGTGACCTTCATAGAATCACTTCCTTGCTTTCATTATGTCATTGGACAGTTTCTGGACGGCAAAAATGTCTCCACTGATCTTCAACTTACCCTGCATGAAGGCCTGAACGCCGTTGAGTTTTCCAGAGAATAGGTCAGTGAGTACCTGTTCGGTCGAAGTGATCGTAGCCGAAACTGGTTGCAGAGTTCCTTCCACAATCTTGATCTCTCCTTCTCCAGCCTGGACGTAAAACGGACTCCCGTCCGAGACATTGAACTGGAATGTCTTGTTGATTGCCACTATCTCTTTCTTCAGATCTGGGAGGGCTTCGAGCGACTTTACAAGGTTTTTTAACAAATCAATAGAACTCATCTTCGATTTATAATGCATTGCCTAAAATAGTTTTGGCTAAGAGAGGCTCGTTTAATTGAGCCTTAAATTTTGGCCACGTCCCCGATGGTCGGATACGTATCCAATCCCACTGGCAAATCGGTTCAACTCCGGGAGAGTTTCACCCGCTCTTGAACCTCTATTGCTGCTTCGGTCTTAGGTGCGAAGGCCACCAGTTGTATTTCTTCAGTATCAACATCAGGGCAGGAATCAGGAAGAGCCAGGACACTACAGTATCTATCAGGACACCTGCCGTGACTGCAAAGCCAATCTCGCTTATGATTCCGATCGGACTGAAGATCAGAGATCCAAAGACTCCTGCCAGGATGAAGCCAAGGACGAGTATGACGCTTCCGTTTTCGTCGATAGCCTCTGCAATGGCATCTTCGTCCGTCTTCCCATTCATCACGGCTTCCCTTGCCTTGGTCACCAGGAAGATGTCATAGTCCAGGCCCACTCCAAACAGAGTCACAATCACAAACAGTGGTCCGAACACTATGAGAGGCAGGTTCATGATGTAGTGATACACCAGATAGAAAAGTGAAACGGCCAGAAGGGCTGACGTCCCGACATTGAAGAGGAGGCGAAGCGGAGTGAAGAGAGAAGAGAGCTGGAAGGCTAGCACTGCGAAAATCATCACAGAGAGGATCAGCACGATGTCGTCCGTTGAGAGGTTTATTGCATTTGAGCTATCGAGTAGGGATTGGGCGGTTCCACCCACTTCGTATGTTACTGTCGATGGAACGTCCTGTTTCATGATCTTGTCGACTCTAGCTATCGAGTCTATTCCGCTCGCTACGTATGATACTGACTTTGTGGTGAAGTTGAGAAGCACGGTATTTCCGTCCTTGCCTATGAAGGTCAAAGACTGTGCGAGAATAGTGCTCACGGTCATGGAACTACCAGATATGTTCGATAAGTTCACAAGCGTTCCGAACGGATATGTGACGGTAGTAACGTGTGAAATCCCGGGGTCCTTCAGTAAGTCGCTGGTGACGTTGTTAAGGATGCCTATGTCCGTCTCGTTGAAGTGACCGTTCAGATAGATCTGGCTCGGGAATGTGAGTAGAGCGAAACTCGGGGACAGTGTGTCTCCCTGGAATGCGGCGGTCATCTCGCTGTAACCAATTTTGCCCGTATTGTCGGGGATGAGCGAGAATAGCGAGAACGATGTCGGCGTTGCCTCATAAACGACCAGTGTGGATACGAAAATCACGATCAGTACTGCAACAAGCACTTTCTTATGATTTCTGCTCACCCTCGCTACCCTGTCGAAGTTTACAATGACCTTTCTAGGCCTTATTCTATTCTTGAAAACATTGATGAACGAAGGAAGTAGTGTAAGGGCAACAGCAAGTGAGACGGTTATTCCCAGTGCATTCACAAATCCTCCCGCTCCAATGATTGGCACCTTGAATATTCCGAGCACGACGTAAGACAAGATGACCGTCAGGCCCGAGGTGAAGACCGCATGCCCAGCCCACTTGACAGTGGCGCCCAATTTGTTCTCTGACTTTTCCTTCGCGTACCTGTTCAGCATATAGACCGAATAATCTGTACTCAGGCCGAGTATCAGCATGGCACTCAGTGTGGTCACGATGAAAGAAATTGTTGTTTTAAGTATCAGTCCGTAGATGATGTACGACAAGCCGATGACTATGACCATGCTTACTCCAAAGAACAATAGAGGAACAAAGGCCAGCAGTGCGGACCTGAAGTAGATCCCTACTATAACGACGGAGAGTATTATTCCTGCGACCAGGGAATATATGAGTCCGGAGTATGCAGTGTTTTCTATTCCAGCTGAGATCTGGTCGCTGCTTGTAGAGTAAATCTTCACTGGATCGAACTGGTTCTGGATCCCGTTTATGTAGTTGGTCAGTGTGTTTAACTGTGTGCTGTTCAGGCTGGATTCAGTGAAATCAAGGACTACCATGAATCCAGAAAAGTCAGATGGAACCAGGTAGTGGAACAGGGACGAAGACATAGAAATCCCCGAACCCGTAAAGTTTCCATCTACGACACTCGACAGATTACCGCCTGAAGCGACAGACAGAGCTACAAATTTGGCTGGATCAGAAAATGAAAAATAGGGATAGCCTCTGAAATGGTTGTTAAGAAATGTTTCAGTGAGGTGCATTGAAGAATTCTTCGAGCCTTCCGAAAGGAAGTCTGAAACAACTGCGTAAGACGTCACCCCAATGGGCGAGGCAAGTGAATCTAACTGGGGTGCCGTGAAGTTGATAAAATACTGCTTGAAGACTGCCGTGTTGTTGTCAAGCAGACTGGAATAGAATACGGTACTCGGGATGTCTACTGACTGGTAGAGCATCGCAAGGGAGGATGAAATAAGAGAATCGTTGAGCTGCATTTCCAAAAACGAATTGTCCAAGGGCTTCTGAGAGACAAAGAATCCCGAAAATTGCTCGGGGGACATACCGAAGGTCTGATTGGTGAAGACAGAAATTTGAGGATCGTTGGAACTGAGCATTGAACCAGTGAGATTTTCTGACAGTAGGGTTTCATTTCCACCAGCCAAGAAGTTCTGGTATGTGGCGTTGAAGATCTGCATTTCAGCCGATCCATATTGGGAGGTCATGGAGTAGTCGAGCCTGAGAGTGATATTTTCCCTTGTCGCATTATCGGAATAAGACGTGGTGTTGAAAGAAGCATAGACTGGATCGAACAGCATCTTATCCGTCTGATTCAGTTTCGAATTGAAGAATGTGAATGTCTGATTTATCGAAAAGTTGAGCCTATCGTATTCGGATCCGTTGTAGTAGGGGTTGGAGGTGTTGTTCCAGGTGCCATAAAAAAGTTTAAAATATTTAATCGAAGTAGAATTGTTACCGAAGTTGCTTGGGTTCGCGAGAAGTTTCTGAGCTGCCATGGGATCTCTTACCGGATTTGGGTAGGAGGCTGAAATATTGTTGTAGATGTGAAAGTACGCAAGCGGAATCCCATACACCATTCCAGAGACATTGTTGATCAAGAGCTCATAGTTTGAGAAGAGAGAAGAATACGAGTGGACCGCAAAGGAAATGTTACCATAGGTCGAGTTGAAGTATGCGTCTATTGTTCTTAGCTCTTGAGTGAAATTTTCTATCTTGCTAACGTTGCTGTTGAAGGTATTGAAACCGCTTATCGTACCGTTAGCAGCTGTAGAGAGACCGCCGTAAAGCGTGAATGTGGAATTAGAGATCGAATCAGCGACTTGGCTTGAAATGGTATAGGGCGAGACTATACCCGACGCACCAAGGCTCGCGAGATCACCCTTGTAGGTCGAATTCAATTTCTCCCATAGAGTGTAAGAAGCGCTGGAGTTGTATGGTGAATCAACATAGAGCACGACTGCAGTGCCATTGGAAGAAGAATTGGTCGAGTTGAACTGGTTGTTCAGCAGGTGCTGTGCTTCGGCGGACATCGTCTGATTGCTGCCCGCAAATTCAACGTTCGTGATGTCATAGTTGACTAGACTAGTCGATTCGGCAGCAAATGGTAGAAGCACGACGAGGACAACTATCCAGACAATTATTATGACCTTGTATCTCTTTTTTATGAAATTTCCAAGGGCTCCAAACTGTCCCTCTAGCATTTACCAGATATGCTGAAAGATTATTTCAACCTTTTACAAGATTGTGCATCTCGTGTTTCAAAGAAAATTATGGTGGAAATTCTATGTACCTGGGAAACGAAACCAGTGAAACATCTGCGCTCCTTAAAGTGTTGGAGAGATACCATTTTAAACGGTTAACCGATTGTCGCTCGTGAAGATATTTGACAACCACGTACATCTCAAGGAATCATCCATTGATTATTTTCTTAGGACGTTCACCAGAGCCGGAGGAACTTCCATCAACCTGGTCAACCTGACCGAAGACTGTCGTTCCCTAGAGGATTTTGCAAGGAAGTACGAAGAAACCATTTCCATTTCCAGAATACTGAGAGAGAAAGGGTTGGAGGTAGTCGTCAGCATAGGCCCATACCCCGTAAACTATCTGGAGATGAGAGAAAAGGTGGGATCAGAGCGAGCAGTGGAGATTTACAGAAAGGCCATAGATCTCGCAATAAGGCTGATCGTTGAGGGAAAGGCAAATGCGGTAGGCGAAGTGGGAAGACCACACTTCGAGACTCAGAGGGAAGTCGTAGATGAGAGCAATGGCATTATGGAGTACATATTCCAGAACACTGCAGACAGGGATATCCCCGTAATTCTCCACACTGAGTCACTCGACTCGATCGGAATGTGTGAGATAGTGAAGATGGCCAAGAGGAATGGGAAAAACTCTCACGTAGTCAAACACTTCAGCTCTCCTATCTTTTCTGAAAATTGCGGCATAGTACCTTCCGTCCCTGCATGGAGAAAGAACGTCAGAGCTGCTCCCTGGGGAAGTACCGGTTTTTTCCTCGAAACAGACTTCGCAGGGGATGAATCTAATCCAAACTTCGTTCTCCCTGCCGATTCCGTTCCGAAAAGGGTCTCGATGCTCCTACAGGAAGGGATAGCGGAGGAGAGGTTGGAAAGGTCAATGGACTTCTACAAGGAGTTCTACCGATTGGTCTAAATTCACACTCTTCCAGCGGAGTCTGTGGATACCACTGTCTCTTCATTCGAAGTCTTTTTCCTCGTTCTGAAGATGTGTATTGCCTCCCCGAGCAGCATTCCTGTTATGAAGGAGAGCAGCGCGTTGAACACTATTATTCCCAGAATCGATTGAGACGAATATAGCTCCAGTGCAACCCTCGCAATGAGTGCTCCCGCCCAGAGAAGGAGGATGAATGGTGACCGCTTATAGTAGAGAAGACCGTTCTTTGTGAAGAACTTGACATCCCTGCCGAAACGCAATCCAACCGGTATTCCGATCGGGAGAAACAGGAGCATGAGTTGTGCGTAGATGTTTGGGATCGATGTGAGGAATACCGCAACAAGGGTGAATAGCACATACAGGACTGGTGCCCTGAGAACTCTTAGTGGTGTGTACTTTCTACCTGCAAGTCCTCTGACTATTCCAATCACAATCAATATTCCGATTATGAGTTCGAACTGAAGTCCATTGGAAATACTGAAAGGTAGACCAGTGACAAGTGCCTGATTCACTTCAGGGAAATGTGGCCGAACTAAATAATTGTTTAGACGTTCCAGAATGCGATGCTTCCTCACGGGGAGTGCCTGTAACTGGAAGAGTTTTATACAAAGTTCGACTGTCGATTTCGACATATGGACTCTACCAACCGGGTAATGGTACTCTTCACACTATCTAGGGGAAAGAAGAGTCTCTATGAGTTATCAAAGATATTATCAACTGGTGATAAGAAGAAATCGAGCGGCACTCTAATTCCCATAATGAGAAGGCTTGAAGAAGAGGATTACGTGTCAAAGGAGACTGCCGGCAGAATCAGGTATTATTCTCTTACCAAGAAGGGGAAGAAGCACGTTGGAAAGTTAAAACGGTTGAGCGGAGAAATCAAGAAGGGCTTTCTTAATGCGTTCGTCAGACAGGAGATACTGATCACGGAGACAAGGAGAAGGGAATTACTTCTCTCTCCGGATTTCGTCAAACGTCTTGAGATGATCTACGAAATGGTAGGAGATGAGCTGACAGAACTTATCTCAGTCGTATTCAATATGGCCCTGAAGGAAGACTACGAAAGAATTGAACAGACAAAAGAGAAACTGAGAGCGCTGATAGAGGGAGTTGGAAATGGCGTTCACTGAGAAGGCAAAGTCTACTATAATCATAATGGCGCTTATGGGGACGCTCATAACGTACGTTGAAACAATGGTCGTTCCCGCACTTCCCGTTCTCTCAAAATTCTTCGATGCTTCATACAGTTCACTCTCGTGGGTCTTGACCTCGTACCTTATTTCGGGAACTGTCTCGGCAGCAATATTCGGGAAGCTAGCGGATATAATTGGAAAAAAGAAGATATTTGTATCTCTTGCCTTGGTGTATTCCGTCGCCATTTCATTCGGAGGTTTTGCCTCCACACTCTCTCAATTCATTCTGATTCGGTCCATTCAGGGACTCGGCATGGGTATGTTTCCAGTTGCTTTCGCACTCTTGAACGATGAGTTGCCGCAAAAGGAACTTCCACTTGCGCAGGGGATCATATCTGCGACATTTACGGTAGGCGCATCGATAGGTCTGGTGATAGGTGCATGGATCACTCAGAACTTTGACTGGGAGTGGGCCTATCATTCCGCGATACCCGTATCATTTGGCTTGCTAATTGCGTCGGCACTAGTGCTGAAAGAGAGCCCATACAGGAAGAAGCAGAAAATAGATGTTGGAGGTATTTTACTGCTGGTAACGGGGATAGTCTCACTCCTCCTATTGCTGTCTCAGGGAGAGTACTGGGGATGGACATCGAGAATCTCAATTGCCGTAGGGATCTTGTCGCTGGTATCATTTGTCATGTTCTACTTCTATGAGAAGGTCCTAGAGGACCCATTCATAAGCCTCAAGCTCCTCAGCGTCAGGAACATCTTCCTCGCTAACTTTGCAGGGTTGCTGGTCTCAGGAGGAATGTTCTATCTATTCTACACAATTCCGACAATTCTGGAGGATCCGATACCTCTCGGATTCGGAAAGGACGTATTCACCGCTGGCCTCACCGTTGTTCCTGGTGCAATAATGGGAGTAGCCCTTGCGCCTCTTGGTGCACTTATTGTAAGGAAAAGGGGTCCGAAACTCGCAATTCTGATCGGAACGATAGTCATGCTGATGGCGTTCCTTCTACTTTCCATAAACAGGGGCTCTCCACTGGCAATAACTGAAGATGCTGCGTTCATAGGGGGAGGGACATCTTTCGTCTTTGTTGGGATGATCAACATGATAATTATTTCGACCCCGAAAGACTCAGCAGGTATGGCTACGGGAATGAACACAGTGTTCAGAAATATCGGGTCAAGCCTCTCTCCGGCCATATCAGGTTCCATAGAAACACAGTTCGTTGCGCCTGCTCTTGTATCTTACTTCCCTATCTCGATGGGAGTGATACCATTCACCCCTATATTCTCCAATTTCCCTTCACAGCAGGCGTTCAATCTGATATACATAATTGGCTTCATAACGCTTCTAGTTTCACTAATCTTCACGCTGTCAATGAAGAAGGTGATAGTAAATGAATCAAATGAGGTGGTATAAATGAAAAAGCTGTTGATTATATTGGGAATTGTAGCCTTGCTTGCATCCAGTGTACCCATGAGTTTTGGAGCTTCCGCTCCCATAGCGATCACTGGCATGAACTGGTACTCTGAGAATAGTACGGCACTTGCAGCCCCAGGATATTCGAACGTTCCTCTTGTTGCTACTTTCATATCCGAGGCTTCGCTTGTGAATCTCAACGTATCTCTCAATTTTACGTCTGCAGGAAAAGGGAACTTCAATTACAGCTATGTGAGTGGGTCCGGTAAGGAGCTTAGAGACTATCACTCTTTCCCGATTACTACCGTTGGCAAGCAGTACTCGGTATATCAACTCACAAACATAAGCGCAAATGCTCCGACGGGAATCTACGAGATGACGCTTGATTACAGTTACTCCGTTGGAAACACGACTGTGACAGGAAATGTGAGCAGTCAAGTAGAACTGCTTGGAAGGGTAGACATCATCCCACAGCAGGCGTATTTTGGGTTACCTGGTACCCCAATCTCAGCGACTGCATATGAATCGAACCTACCCCTTACGATCTATTTTGAGAATAATGGGAATTCTGCAGCTACAAATGTAACAGTGACATACTCACCTCAATCTCCATTCAATGGCACGACCCAGAGGCTTACTATCGCTGCCTTCCCGGCCTACGCTTCAATCCCGGTGTCCTTCACTGTCGACACTGGCGCCTCAAGAATGGTTAACAGTCAGAGCATAAGCATCTCCGTCTTCGGCCTGACCCACGTCGAGTCGTTCAATGCGACGCTTGCATCGTTCCCCTACATCGTGGCGGCCGCAACCGAGTTCGATACCGGTACTGTAGTGGCGGGCCACGGCATGAAGAATGTACCGCTCCAATTCTATCTGGAAGAAGACTCATCGGTCCCGGTCACAAATGTTTCTGTCTCCTACACCCCTACGGACCCGCTTTCAGGATTTACTCAGAGGAATGTGATTTCTGCGCTGCCTGCCTATACATCCATTCCAGTTACATTCCTGGTCGATATAACTAAAGACAACACAGAATTCATTCAGAACCTGACTCTGATCTACAATGGAACATCGCACACGGTCCCATTCAACGTTATAGTCCCAGGAAACTCGGACATCACAATGATAAACTACTTTACGACCCCCTCCTACATATATCAAAACGAGCAATTCGTATTGCTGAAGGTGGAGTTGATAAATGGCGGTGATTCGATATCTCCCGCACTTAAGATAGATCTGAATTCCAGTTCGTTCGGGGTATCGACTAAAGAGTACTCCTTACCAGGCGCATCCCCCGGAGTACCAATCAATCTGACTTTCCTGATCAACGCGACCAATAGCGTTGGAACTGCGAATCTGTTTCTGCACGTCAATGACAAGACGTTCACTCTCAACGAAAAGATACTCAGCAGGGGATCAGTAAATATCTCTTCGGGCCCAATCGCCGTGAGTGCAGGAACAAACGCTAATCTGTTCGTGTTCACGGCCAAGAATACCGGAAATGTGACAATGGTCGACCTGAATTTTCACATACTTACGGCCGATGTATTTTACATCGATGTGCCGTCCTCAAATCCGCTCGGCAGTCTCACGGCCAACAACATTACATTTGCACAGCTCGTACCCGGTCAATCGCTAACGGTGACTTTCGTCATGGACGTTCAATCCGCTGCGACCACTGGCACATATCCATCACAGCTGGTCCTGACTTACATGACGAACAACTCCACGCAACAGTTCCTCGTCACGCACAACTTCAACGTATCGGTCCAGGAAACTGCCATACAGCACCTGTCTTCGACCTCAGGACTTACCTATGTAGTGATTATCGTCGCTGTGGTAATAGTGGTAGTGTTCTCCGTCCTGATAATGAGGAATAGAAAGAAGAAAAAATGAAATTATTTTTTTTACATTTTGTTCAGCGTATAGTTGAGTATGTTTCCGCTCCTGCAGTAGTCTAATTCAGCCTCGGTATCTAGTCTGACCTTCCCCTCAATGGTCTGCTCGCTCTCCCCCTTGATGGTGATCTTCACCATCTGGCCCTCCTTGACGCCGCTAAGGTCAATGGACACGGTCTCATTCCCTTTCAGATTGAGGCCTGAGGTGTTCGCCTCTATCGGCACTATCCCCATGTTTGTGAGGTTCGAGCGGTGAATCCTTTCGAAGCTCTCGGCTATCACGGACTTGACATTGAGCAAATAGGTCGCCTTTGCCGCCCAGTCTCTGCTGCTTCCCGCACCGTACATCTTTCCAGCAAAGATGACCAGTGGGACCTTCTCCCGCTTGTACTGCTCTGCAGCGTCAAAGAAAGTCATCCTCTCTCCTCCCGGATAGTGAACTGTGAAGCCACCTGTTGTGTCTATCATCTTGTTCTTGATCTTGGGATTCGAAAATCCTCCTCTCATCATCACCTCATGGTTACCGCGTCTAGCTCCGTAGGAATTGAAATCGTCGGGTCCGACTCCATTTTCCATCATGTATTTTGCTGCGGGTGAGTCGACTTGCTTCATCTGAGAATTGTCACCCCTTTTGAATTCGCTCCATATCTTTCTGTATTTCTCCATGTCTGTGACTATGTTCCCTGCAGGAGATATGTGGTCGGTCGTCACTCTGTCACCGAAGATTGCAAGTATTCTTGCACTCACTATCGGTACGAGGGTTGTAGAAACATTGAACCATGGTGGCTCCCTAACGTAAGTGGAGTTAGGCTCGAAGACGTACTCTGCTCCGGTTGGAATTCGAAGTTCTTTCCACTCCTCAACGCCCTCGAATATCTTCTCCTTCCTCTCTTGATAGTGCCTCTTGCTCAGGAATTCTTCCTCATAGCTCCTAATTAGAGAGCTCTCAGGCCAAATGTCCCTGAGAAACACAGGTCTCCCGTTCGGATCAAGCGCCAGCGGTTCGTTCTCGAAATCTATGTCTATCCTGCCAGCGATTGAATAGGCCACTACCAGCATTGGCGATGCCAGGAATGCACCCGATACGAATGGGTTGATCCTACCCTCAAAATTCCTGTTTCCACTGAGAACCGCTGCCGTGTAAATCTTGTCCTTCTTTATCGCTTCCTCCACTTCAGTGATCAGGGGACCAGCATTTCCTATGCAGGTCGTGCAGCCGAAACCGACGATTTGGAACCCGAGGGCATCGAGATACGGTTGGAGGTTGGCCTTCCTAAGGTACTCTTCCACTACGGGGCTTCCTGGTGCAAAGCTCGTCTTTACGAAGGGTTTTCTCGTCAGCCCTTTCTCCACGGCCTTCTTGGCCATGAGACCGGCTCCTACAAGCACGTCAGGGTTCGAAGTGTTGGTACAACTTGTGATCGCCGCTATGACGACGCTCCCATCTTTGAGTTGAGTCTCCTGCCCACTCACGGTTATTTCGAACTTGCGCTGTTCCTTCTGATTGAGATTCTTTGAGAGGTTTTCCTCGATTATGGTCTTGAGGGATTGGATGTTGGAAAGTGATATTCTGTCTTCAGGGTTTGCGGGACCAGCTATCGAAGGCACAACGCTCGAAAGGTCGAATTCCAGAAACACATCGTAGTCCTTCTTCTTACCGTCGTAGTATAGCCCCTGTTCCTTGAGGTAGGCCTCC
>JAJYMI010000028.1 GCA_021787125.1 Thermoplasmata archaeon
GCCAATCATAATGATGTATGTTAATTGAGGTATAATAAGATTATTCAACTCATACTGTGTTTGCTGAACAAAATTCTATCCTTTAACTATTCTTAGCAAATTTAATCGCATCTAAATTAATTTTTCGAAAACGATTGCAGTTTTTGTACATTCATCCTTCCTGTTTTTGTAATTGCACGTTTCAAAGAATCAGCGCGATTCCCAGTCCTATTCCAGTTACTATCAGCCCAAGAATTTCGCTCTTTGAATATCTTTCGTGGAGAACCGCTATTACGAGAAGCACTGATACAGGGACGGAGATTATGGTAACAATACCCGTTAGCGCGGTACCATAGTTGGTAATGAAAACGCCGTAAGAAGCGTTGGCAACTCCAGCTAGAACACCACCGAGGAATCCGTATGTCGCAGCCCTCCTGGAAACGGTGAACAGTGTCTTCCTGCCTACTGCTATAACGAGGGTCACGATGCAAGCTATCAGGTACAAGAGGAATGTGAAAAATATTGGGTCTTTACCTGAAACTGTAGAGAAGAAAACCCACTCTAGTGCCCACAGTATTGGAGCTATGACTACCAGAATGAAAGGGACACCGAGTGCCATGTTTTTCAATTTGAACTTTGAAGATCCTATTAGTATGATTCCTAAGAGGGAGATGACGAGTCCAAGGGTAATCTTGTTTCCTGGATATATGGATGTGAAAAGAGCTCCAAACAACAGGATTAGGGGCCCCTGAAGATTGAATACCGTGCTCGATATTCCCGCATGAACCTTCTTTATTCCACCATATCCCGAGAGGTATCCAAATGCACCTATAGTACCAGCAGCGATGATCACAAGAACTGGAGATCCGAAAGAGACAAAAGAATCATTCAAGGGAATAAAGATCAGCTGCTCGATAAACATCGTAAACGCGATACCAGATATGTAGATCGCAGTGAACCCTTGTACGGTAGTGTTACTTACACCGACCTTTGCGAAGGGTATTGCCCCTGAAAATCCGAGGGTGATCAAGAAGATCAGAAGAAATTCATGAGGCGACATTTGCTACTGATAACTTTCTTTTATAATAATTTCAATGACCATCACTCAACCCTTGAAGGATCTTGCTGGATGGTAGGTTCTACCTCATCTTTCCTCATTGCATAATGGAACACGGGACCTGCAGTTGCAGTGGGTGCTGTCCAAAGAGGAACGGCAATTGGTGGAAGAAATGGCATCGAGAACAAGACGTAAATCAGACGTCAGGTTCTTTCAAGCTTAAGTTTCTTTAACGCTATTTCCTCATTAATCTGCTTGATCTGTTTCTCTGCCCTCTTGTGAGCCTCAATTAGGTCCTTCAACGATTTCATGTATGCGAGTTTGTCCCTCACGTACACCGCTCTCTCGTTGAGGTATTCGTCTACCGTCACCCCGTCCTCCTTTACGTTGCTCAGAATCTTCTCCATTGTCGGGACGCTAAGTCCAAGGTTCATCAGTTCTTCGAAGTATCTCGATATCTTGAGAAACTGTTCCACGCTGAGGTCTCTCTTACCGATGAGTGATATCTGGGCAGATATTTCCTCTATCCTCTTGGCATCGAAATTAGCAAGCTTCAGACCTTCCACAGCGTGCTTGATTGCAATTTCATCTTCAGCCCCCCTTGGGAGTTCCTGTCTCAGATAATTTGCGAATGCAATCTCCTTAGCCAGGCCCTTTCTTTCTTCTCCGATGTTTTCCATCTCTTCTCTCAGTTTGCTGAGCCTTTCGCTCAATTCGAGGTTTTGAATTTCTTTGCTCTTGATCTCCCTGTTCAGCTCCTTTCCTCTTTCTACCATATCATCTACGGCTTTGGGAATCTCAACATAGTCAACATTGTTGTACTTTGCGAGCTTCATCATTTTCTCCGCGGTTTTTATGAATGATTCCCTTTTTGTTTCGTCCAGAGAGTATATTTCGTTTACAATCTTGATTATGCTATCCTTGTCTTTGTCCTTGAATATTCCATAGTATTGGTATCCTTCCACAAGATCGTGAGGAGTTATTTCCTTGTCCCTTATGAGTAGTGCGAGATCCTTGAGCTCTTGCGCAACGTCATTGCCAAAGTCCATGTTAATGTAGCCCTGCTTCCATTCCTCTATCACTTCTTCTACCGATGCCAGAGATATTCTCTCTTCTAGAGATATGTCTTTCAACTCCCTACCGTTTATGAATTTGACGATAACTCTATTTTTGGTTTTTATTGGAACGGGACTCATTTAAGTTTCAAGGAAAATCCGATATATAACTGTTCTTTATTCTGGTTTGGATTCTAATTTTGCATTGCTGAGATTTGTCGGTTTATTAAACGACGCTCAAAACTTATTTTAAAATAGAAGAATTCATCCTTTCGTCAGATGAAGATCGATAGACTCGTTGTCGGACCGCTGAAAACTAATTGCTACGTTCTGAGTGAAGGTACTGATTGTATTGTGATAGATGCCGGTGGAAGTGAAGAGATCATCATCGATTTCCTGGACAGAGAGAAGTTGATTCCCAGCTTTGTACTGGCTACTCACGGACACTTCGATCACATCCTCTCTGTATCTGCCATTGTATCAAGATACAAAACACCGTTCATCGTAAGCGAGAAGGAAGAAAAAATTATGGAAAGCTTCCGTCAATATACGAAGACATATGTTGGTTTTGATCCGGGACCTGCTCCGATACCGGATAGATATTTCAGGAGAGAAGACAGTTTCAAGTTGGGTGTCGGATCACTGAGTGTCGTTGAGACCCCGGGTCATACCCCGGGGAGTTGCTCTTTCGTTTTGAACGATTCGCTGTTTACTGGAGACTTCGTCTTTAATGGTTCTATAGGCAGGACAGACTTCGGTGGTTCTTATACAGAAATGAGTAAAAGTATCGAATGGGCAAAGGAGCTACAACGCGACTATGACATTTTCCCAGGACATGGAGACTTCACAACATTGGAAAATGAAAAGAGAAATAATCCTTTTTTCAACAAGGTTTTTTGACGAGAATTATTTCAGGCCATCTGACAGAAGCAGGTACCATTCCAGATCACAGCAAGTCAGAAATCTTGACCGATTTGCCTTCCTTCAGAATGCAAACGCTGTCTTCATATTCCGAGTCTACGGAGAGCTTTCTTCCTTTTCCCGTGTCAATAAGGAAGAATGACCTCTTTTCCCCGCCGTTGAGGACTACTCGATGCTTATTAGATATCTTGCCTTCACTCTCGTATCCGTAAATGACAAATCTACCAGAGTCTATGTAAATTCGCTTCTCTATCGTGCCTTTCTTTGTGACGGTTTCGTAATCTTCCATAATGAATGAGTGAGCTCTGAACTAAAATGTTCCCGTTCTGATGCAACCGCACACTTCTTTGATGCAATCACTTATCAATATGAACTAAGTATTTTTTATATACTTAATTGTCATGTTCTTCTATGAATAGCGATTCGGGAAATAACGAGAACATTCTCTCACCCAGCCTCATTCTCAAGGGAAATGAGACAAGAGATGGGGCGGGAGTGAAATTATCTAGATTGTTTGGCTCTCCCAGGACGTACGAATTGACCGATCCCTTCCTCCTTCTGGACTATTTTGGATCTGATGACCCTGAAGATTACAAGATGGGATTTCCATGGCACCCACACCGCGGAATTGAAACTTTGACGTACCTGCTTAAGGGTAAAGTGGAACACGAGGACAGCACTGGAAACAAGGGGGTAATTCATCCTGGAGAGATTCAATGGATGACCGCAGGTAGCGGAATATTCCATCAGGAAATGCCAAGCTCTTTTGGCCAGGACAAAGAGATGCTTGGGTTCCAGCTTTGGTTAAATTTGAGGAAGGCTGACAAACTTTCGAAACCCACGTACCGGGGCATTGATGTAAATCATCTCAACAAGCTGCAATCAGAGAGAAACGAGATAAAGGTGATCTCGGGAAGCATACTGGGGAGAGACAATCCCTCTATGGAAAGCCACAGCCTTGGTGTGAGTTATTTTGATGTTACCTCTGACGGTGGATACTTAGAGATACCCAAGATGGAAGGATTCACTTCATTGGTAATTCCAATGGAAGGAAACCTATTAGCCAATGGCACAAATCTGAACAAACTTGAAGTGGCAGTTTTTGGCCCAAAACCCGGCAGTATTAAGATAGAGGGAATCAAGAAGCACAGATACATCTATATTTCTGGGAGAAGAACTAATGAGAAGATCAGCTGGTATGGCCCCATAGTAATGAACGACTGGAAGGAGATCGAAGATTCCTTTAAGGATCTACAGAATGGTACATTTGTGAGGGACAAGAGTCCGAACTTTAACGCTTTCTGAGAAGTGGTTTTAGAAAACCCATATTTAGTTCCTTTAATTCACTTGTTGTGAAACTCCTTGTCCCTTTCGAACTGGAAGAGAGATACAAAAAGATAGGCAGAGAAATAGTTGGCAGCGAGAATATCATATGGTTCCCGGATAAGGGGATAGCGGATGTCCTTCTCGTAAGAGGAAATGACTTTCCTAGAGACCAGAAATTCAAGCTTATCCAGACTGTAAGTGCAGGAACTGATCACATCGACTTGAGCAGCATTCCAGAAGACACAGTAATAGCCAGCAATGCAGGAGCATACTCTGTTTCGGTTGCAGAACACGCTTTCGCACTTATGTTGGAGAGGTCCAAGAAAATTTCCATCTTCGAGGCAGAGACGAGGAGTGGAGTCTATAAGCCCAAGTCAACCAGGTTGCTGTACGGAAAGACGTTAGGAATCATCGGTTATGGCGGAATAGGTAGCAGATCCGCTCTGATTGCTAAGTCCTTGGGAATGAGAGTGATAGCAGTTGGCAGGGGGTACAGAGATGGTAATGCCGATGTTTTCACTGGGATGGAAGGACTCGACAGACTTCTGACAGAATCAGACTTTATCCTCATTTCAATTCCGCTGACCGAGAGTACTCTTGGTTTAATCGGAAAGGAACAACTAGAGAAAGTCAAGAGGAATTGTACTATTGTCAACGTTGCCAGACCTGAGATAGTCAGAAAAGAATCGCTCCTAAAATTCGTCGATAGAAACCGCGAGGCTTCGTACCTGACTGACGTCTGGTGGGAAGAACCCAGACTGGAGGACTCCAAACATGAAAACATCGTGATAACTCCACACATCGCTGGAGGTCTGTCTGGAGAGGTCATGGAGTTTTCCTACGTTCAGGCTTTCGAAAACGTAAAACGCTTTATGGAGGGCCTCAAACCCAACAATATTGTGAAGAGGGGGGAGAGCCTTTATTTGAATCGAGAGAAGATAGGCATTTAATTTCCTCAAAGGCGAAGTCGATCAGAGAAAATTTGTTGGACCTGTCTGCGAAAACATTTTTAGTTTCGTTGATTGAAGATTCATGGCCGCAACGAACTTTTCCAAGGTCAGGAGACATCCAGAAAGGGGCAGTTATGACAAGGAATTGCTGCTCGATATTCTAGGAAATGGGCTGGTCTGTCATGTCGCATTCCAGATTGATGGTCAACCATTCATAATTCCTATGTCTTACTACAACAATTCAGAATTCATATTCATTCACGGTAGTCCAGTGGCGAGGATCAGCAATGCGCTTAGGTCTGGAGTTCCCGTTGCCATTTCCGTAATGGAACTGAATGGTCTCGTTGTTGCTAAGGGGCTCGCAGATAATTCAATGAATTACAGGTCTGCTATCATGTTTGGAAAACCAGTAGAAGTGGTAACGGATGAGGAGAAGCTGTCGTACTTCGAGGAATGGATAGACCAACTGATTCCAGGAAGGAAAGAGAATACCGCGCTTCCGAACCAAGACGAGTTGACTGGTGTTGCTGTATTTAAGGTAAAACTGGATCAATTTTCGTTGAAGATGAGAAAAGGGGGCCCTTCAGAGCTTAGAAAAAACCCGGAGATATGGTCAGGAGTGATACCCATCTCGACTAGATTCTCGTCTCCAGAGTCTGCTTCTAGTCCTAAGTTACCGGACCATATCCAGAGATTCCTTGATAATAGAAACAGCTCCTGAGAGCTGGAATTTCAATCTATTTACCCGGATTCAGCCTTCTCCGAAGACTCTCCTCTGTTTCTTTCTACCTGTGCTCCTTAAGCCACTCAAACATCTCTCTGTAGAACTGTTCAATGTGTTTTCTTTCAATGAAGCCGTGGCCCTCTCTTGGGAACAGCAGGAGCCTTACGTCCTTTCTCTTGTCCTTCAGTGCTCTGTAGAACTGATAATACTGACCGACTGGCACATATGGATCTTCAATTCCGTGGGCGAGCAGGATCGGAGTCTTGACCCTGTCTGCATACCAAAGAGGTGAGAACCTTATGAATCTGTCAAATTTATAGGGGTCCTGATTGTAGTGTATCCTGTCCCAGGTCGGAAGGTTGCTCACTCCGTGGAAACTGATCCAGTCAGAAATTCCAAAGAGGGAAATCGAGCCCTTAAATATGTCCGTTTGAGTAATTGCCCAAGCGGACATGAACCCTCCGTAAGATCCTCCCGTTATGTAGATCTTGTTCTTGTTTACTCCCTTTTTTTCAACGAGGAAGTCTATGCCAGAGAGAATGTCCTGCAGATCCATTCCTCCCATGTCTCCCAGATTTAATTCTGCGTACTTCCTTCCCTTGCCTGTACTGCCCCTATAGTTTGGTAAAAATACGGAATAACCGTGGGAAAGGAAGAGCGTCGAATTTCCTATGAACGAATCTACCGAAGATCCCGTAGGACCTCCATGGATAGCCACCATTAGGGGTGCATTCTTCCCCGCAGATCTGAAGATTCCAGATATCTCCAATCCGTCCGCAGATTTCCAGGTTACTTTCTCGGAATTATAGCTCTTGCATCCATCCAGCTGCTTGTTAATTCTTGTGATTGCCCTCTCCTTATTTTCGGCCAGATCGATCAAGAAAACCTCGTCAGGTTGTTTCGCACTCTCGAAAGAGAGGACAGCACTTCTATCGGAGACTGAGAACGAAGGTGACCACGGTCTATAAACAGAGCCATACTTTGACCAAACAACATCTCTCTTTTCGCCTCTGAATAAGGAAATTGAAAATGTTCCTTCTTTGTTGGAAAGTGCATAGAACTCACTTTCGTCTTTCCACCTCACCTCGGAATAACTCTCTTCATCACCTTCGGTGAGATTCCTTGTCTTTTGACTCTTCAGATCTATGCTTATGATGTCCCCGGAATTGACGCCCCTGTCGCTCCAGAGGGACTCCAAAAACACGAGCCTCTTGTTGTCTGGAGACAGCCTGGGTTTTGCGACCTGTCTCTCTCTTTTTGAATAGATTCTTTTGACCTTGTGGTCTTTCAAATTTACCAAAGAAACTGCTGCTTCGTACCAAGACCACTCGTAAGGGAGTGAGGATGTAATGGCTGCGACGGTGTCGCCGCTAACATTGAACTCCCACACCTGGATTCCACTTGTTATTCTTTGAAACCCTGATCTTAAATCGTAAGTCCAGAGTGAATCGAACCTGGGTCCTTCCTCAAAGAAATAGCCATCATTTCCTGTCTTCTTCTCCTCCTTCAGTGGATCCTTATCCTTTATTAGCACAACCAGCGTTTCCTCATTCACCCACTGCAATTCTTCTGCTGCCCCTTCTATGACTATTTCCTGCCCAGAGTCGTTAGTGAAGTCGTGAACCACTAATCGAAAATCTTCATCCTTCTTTGATAGGTAAGCGAGTACGTTCCCGGAAGGACACAATTTTGGGGAGTAGTTGCTCCAGCCCGACTGTGAAAACGTCTTCATTCCTCTCCCTTCGGTCGGCACAACTGCAACTTCAGTTACCGTTTCTTCCTTGAAATTCTTGAACACTCCAGAAATGGTGAATGCCACTCTCTTTCCAGTCCCACTAAAATCTGTATCATATGCGTACTTGGAATTCAGGTAATCGCTTATACCGTGGTCGTGTAACTTTACCATTTAAAGCCCCCGGAATGTAGGAATGAGCGTCTGGTATTAAGATTTTTGAGACGACCGACCTGGTTTCAATTCTCCATATCTGAAGAAGGTAAGATTGGATTAGAGGTGGGATCGATCTCGGCTACTATCTCTTGTTAAAATCGTCTGCTATTTCCTCTCTAAGTTTCCTGTTTTCGGTGAATTCCTTTGCAGTGTCACTCAGAACCTCTATGATCGTTCGCAGTGCATCCCTTGCATTCGAGCTCTTTGCCGCCTCCAAAGACTCCCTGGAATGCCAGGGAGTTCCTTCTCTAGCGATCTTGAAGCCCACCTCTAGAGCTGGAACGACCTGCGAAACATTGGCAAAATCGGTAGAACCCTTTGGCATTTCATTGAAGGTATATTCCAGTGGGGGACAGTCTATTCTTCTTTCAAGAAGTTTGTCCCTGATTGTGTTTGAAAGGATCTTGTTTATTTTCGTTGTTGAGAACAAGAGACCGATCTTCTTTACAGAATACGTAGTCTCGGTAGCGATTGCACAGCCCTCTACAATCTTCATGAATCTCTCGACGAGCTCCGTGTGATAATTCAGATCCGTTGATCTTACGCCGTAAGTCAGGACGGCTCTCTCCGGAGTCACGTTAGATGCTGTTCCTCCCTCTTTTATGATTCCATGCATTACGAAGTTTGCATCTCTTCTAACGTGCTGACGCATCATGTTGACAGCGTTGTAAGTGAGTATGGCTGCATCCAATGCGCTTCTTCCACTGTTTGGATTAGCAGCTTCGTGCGCAGCTCTCCCTTTGAAGGTCACTTCAAAATCTTGTACTGCGAGAGATTGAGTCCCAACATTCCATTGATCCCCAGGATGCGATCCGAGGACCAGATCGATGTTTTTGAAAGCCCCCCTTTCAGTCATTATTATCTTGGACCCAGCCCATTCTCCTGACCCTTCTTCGTCAGGCGTTCCAATGACTGTAATTGTTCCATTGGTAATCTTCTCCGATGTCCTAATGGCCGAGAAGATGGCCGATGAGGCAATTAGGTTGTGTCCACAGGCATGTCCAATGCCTGGAAGCGCATCGTACTCAGCAAGGAAGGCAATAGATGGTTTTCCGTTTCCAACAACTCTCTCGGCCTTAAAGGCAGTTGGAATGTCCATGAACCTCTCAGTTACGTTGAATCCGTGTGATTGCAAGATTCCCATCAGGAGCTTGGATGACTCTAATTCCATGCTTCCAATTTCGTTTAGTTGATGAATCTTAAGGGCAAGTTGCCAATAATCATAATTTTCAGCCCTTTCGTTGCTTGACATGATTTTGAATAGCAAACATTGCTAAAAATATTTACAGATACTTTAGGGGTAGTTCATTGCTCAGTTCCCGATTTTAGTCGCTTCCTTTTCATTATTGCTACATTTCTTCTTGTTACCCCAGCTTCGTGGTGTGAATGACCGGAATGTCTTCAATCATCATCTCCAACGAACTGGGCGCCGCGCGTGCGTGATAAGAGTCATGCTGAGGGTATGTGGTCACCGAATTGATTACTTTTATTTATCACGCGCCTTCGGTTCGGCGTTATGACCATCTAGCTGATCAGACAAATCCTGCAGTCACAAGTCTGTCTACGACTCTTTTACCGAGCGATTTACTGTAAATCAAGGCCAGTGCAGTACCTCCGATTGAGACGGTAGTGAATATAGTGACTATCAGGGCAAGGAGTTGCATACCACCCTCAAGCGCACCAAAAGAAAGCGCAACCAGGAACCATGCTGGTAGTGCTGGCAGTAGTGTACCCATCTGTCTGAGGTTGAATTGTCCAGGCATAGAGATTTCCTCCTTGATCTGGAACGGATAAAGGAACGCCGACATGTAGACTACTATGATCAGCAGAGACGGGATAACTATCAGCAGGAATAAACCAAAGTTAAGCGCCTGCTCGTCTCCCCGAATAGCCAAAAGAAAGTTTGCGACCGCAAGAGGGGAGAGAAGTGCAGAAAGCGAAAGAGACTTTGTCACAAGTAGGTCTCTCAAGTAGCGTGTTGGATTTCTGGTCATGAAGCCTAGCCAGAGCCGCTCGTTCCCCAGGACTCCCATCGTGAAGAACATGATGAAGATTACAGAGTAGATTGAAAGGATCAAAATCACTATCTCTTGGTTGTGCAACGAAAGGTTAAGTCTGTAGGCGAAGAGATAATAGTACACCCCTGCAACTACAGCTGTGACCAGAACACCCTTTGACAGTTTAAACCTTCCAGATCGATAGGATCCACCTCCTCCCATCGAATTCATCCTGCCGGAGACTTCGACCGTGTAGAAATTCTCTTCCAGCATCGCCTTCATGGGAGTCATGCCGCTGAATCTCCTCACGTGTTTGACCTCACTCGACGAGTATCTTGTAAACGTCTTCATTAGGTCGAGATCGACCCTGGACAGGGATCTGAATGCAAGTGGGACTGTCACGACTGCAAGAATCACAGAAGTTATGACGGCGTACAGTGGGTGACCCGAGTATATGGCTGCAGGAGAGAACGGGAAGCCTAGAAGGGCAGACACCATCCATATTGCAAGGACGGATGCGAACAGTATCCTCCAACCAAGTCTCAGCGAGTAAGTGATAGGTCCCAGCGAAGTTACAGTCAAGATGAGTGCTATGAAATCGACTAGAGCGTAAGCCAAGACGGGTCTCAGGTTTGAAAACGAATAAGCAAGAACATATATCACAATGAGGCTAAAACTAAGCAATTGGACAACAAACAGGGAGAGAGCTAGTTCGGATCTCTTGACTGGAAGCGTGAACAAGAAATCCCGATCAGACTTTAGAACGGCTATACCGCCACTGAGTATTGGGAGTATAAGAAAGAAAGCGAGGAATGCAGGGCCATAATAATGGTATATGTTCACCGATGAGCCAGTCTCAGAACTTATGAATAGAGCCCAAGCGAGGAGAACTGCCATTAAGACGAGGAGCTGCTTAGAGAATCTGGAGAGTATGACAAACTTCAGTAGCTTATAGAGCATCTGTCAACATCCTTGCAACCACTCTTTCGATTGGCTCACCGTCTTTTCCTAGTTTCTTGAGGTCATCAAGGGTACCCGTCCAGACAACTGAGCCATGAGATATCATAACGACTCTATCAGTGAGCCTCGTGGCAACCTCCATGATGTGAGTCGAAACAAGCTGAGTGGAGTTGATACTCTTTAGGTGATCAATGACCGTTTCTTGCGTCGGAATGTCGAGATAGTTCAGCGGTTCGTCCAGTAATAGAACAGAAGGTCTGTGGATGATCGCAAGAGCCATTGCAAGCTTCTGAACGTTCCCTCGAGAGAGCCTACTCACCTTTGCCCTTTCGTACTCTCTTAACTGAAGAGAATCGAGAAGGCTGTCGACCTTATCTGAGACATCGTCAACTCCCCTCAGTGCGCCTATGTACTCCATGTTTTCGCGAACGCTGAAAGATCTGTAAGGAGATGCGTCATCAGGGAGATATCCCATCATCCTGCGGACCTCCTCAGAGGATGGATCTAAGTTTCCTATTTTGACATCTCCCGAAGTGGGGGTCAGGAGTCCAACGAGTATCTTGAGCGTAGTGGTTTTTCCTGCTCCGTTTGGTCCGAGCAGAGCACACCTCTCTCCCGGTTCAAGTCTGAAACTCAGGTTTCTTAGAGCATGGACACTTCCGTAATCCTTTGAGACGCTGCTCAATTCTATTGACGGAGGAGCAAATGACTTTTCCATTTTCTCAAGCACCTTCTATATCTCTTACGGGAGCGTGTACTCGGATAAATATAATTTCAGCTCTCTATGAAGCAGCCACGCCATAAGCTAGCTGATTTGTTATTGTAAGGTCGGGTTCAAATCATTGATAATCTACCGTTCCATCTTTCGGCGCTATTAGGCTACGGAGAGACGTCGGCGTTTTCGTTCTAGGCCCAACACGGAGTGTCCTTTGAATGTGGTCTAAGCAATATTCTTATATGGAGAGAACAATCCAATCAGCATGGTCTCAGAAGGTAAACAACTGAAGAAGAATGCTGTTGGCTTCTTGGAGCTCATTTTCCAGTCTATTTCATTTACAGCACCCGCTATTGCCGTCACGGCAACAATGACGGGTGCAGCAGCTTTTGCCTATGGCGCTCTTCCTCTGACCTACATCCTTGCCCTTTTTGCAGTACTGTCTGCTGGATTTGTGATCTACGTATTCTCGAGAAAGGTCGCCTCGAGTGGAGGATATTACAGGTACATTGAGAGAGGACTCGGAAATAGAGGGGGAGCATTCGGTGGATGGGTATACCTGTTGTATACCGTTATAGGTGCAACGCCGTTCATATACTTCGAAACTGCGCTTGCTACTCAGGTTGGCTTCGGAGTGCTCGGCATAGCTCTCCCAAGCTGGTCCTGGTATCCGATCGGGATTGTCGTCGCTTTGGCGGCTTTTGGTCTTGCCTTTTCTGGAATTAAGAATTCACTGAGATACAGCGTATATACGGGAACTATAGAGATGGTAATACTGCTCGTCGCTGCATTTTTCATTCTGTCTCACACGTCACATCCGTTCAATGCTGCCGTTTTCACAACTAAGTTTTCACCGACTGGCTGGAAAGGCGTCGCACTTGGACTGGTATTCTCATTCACATCCCTTGCGGGATGGGGTTCGATGACATTTCTCGGATCTGAAGCCAGGGCTGCTCATTTCAACATAAGGAGAGGGGTTGTTGTCACGATAATCGTGCTGGGTGCATTCTTCCTCTTCATGAGCTATGTGATGACCGTGGGTTGGGGTCCTTCAAACATGTCCACATACTTCAGTAATTTCCTGCCCGGGCTGATCTTGACCCTCAGGGATGGTGGTATTGTGCTGGCTGCAGTGATGTTCATCTTCCTGGTCAATAGCGGATTTGTCGATACACTAGCCATAATTAATGCTGGATCGAGGGACCTCTACACTATGTCAAAGGACGGTATGCTCCCCAGTTCGCTGTCAAACACGCACAAGAAACACAAGAGCCCTCACATTGCACTAATCTATAACACCATAATAGGAATAGTAATTTTCACCATCACTGGATGGGCCTTCGGTCCATTCAATGGATTTCTAGTGACCGGAATATGGACTGGAGCAGGAACCATCATAGATCACATTATACTCAACACATCACTCCCATTCTACTTCAGAAAGCTAAAGGATCTCAGGTGGACCTACGTGGTTATACCGGTGATCGCGACGATCATCTACCTCTTCGCGCTCTATGGATCTTTTCTTTCGGTCAACATCTACGTCCTGATAGCAGTGGTCTTTATGGTCATATACCTCCTGTTCGGTGCTATCTACTTTGGAGTTAAGAAGGGAATCAAGGTGGTTCTAGAGGAAGGAGAAGAAGTTTGAAGGTAATCGATGGTTGGAAGGACGAAAATCTCCACTCAAAGTGGAGCGGAGACCTAGAGCCAATAGAGACCATCTCCAATCAAGAGACGTTCAGAGTAGAGATTCCTGATTCGTCCACGAAACAGATCAAGGAAAATTTCACTGATGCAAGCCTGAAGACGCTGGACAGCTCAAAATTTGACATGGCTGTTGGTCCAATATACATAGAAGAGGCTGAACCGGGAGATCTGTTGGAGGTCAAAATCTCTAAGATTGAAACGTCCAACTGGGGATGGAGTGCGATCTTGAAGGACTTTGGACTACTGAAAGGTAAGTTCGATGAGAAACTGGTCTTGTGGAGTGTCGCTAATGGATATGTCAGATCAGCAAGAAAGGGGTTCTTGGAAGGTGTCAGGATCCCATCAAGACCGTTCCTGGGAGTTGTGGGAACGGCACCCGAGGAGGGCGAATTCCCAATGATCCCTCCTCAATACTTCGGAGGAAACATGGACAACAGACTATTGGGTGAAGGATCAAGATTGTACCTTCCTGTAAGCAGAGAAGGCGGGCTGCTGTCCTTCGCAGACCCTCACGCATCACAGGGAGATGGCGAAGTGTGCGGTACGGCAGTTGAAACATCAGCTTCAGTCTCGGTCTCAGTTAATGTCGTCAAAAACAGGAAAACAAAATATCCTAGGATAGAGAGCAGAGACAATGGACAGGGAGAAGTGCTTGTAACCCAGAGTTTCTCACCTGACTTACTGAGAGGAGCCAAAGAAGCTGTAGAAGAAATGATCGCATTGATGGCTGAAAGAGGTTTTAGCGGGGAGGAGGCGTACGTTCTCTGCAGCGTAGCCGGAAATCTGAGGATAAGTGAAATTGTGGACGAACCGAACTATGGAGTTTCTATGGTGATACCAGCTCAACTGCTTACAAGATGAAATTTCGCTAGATTCCTACAGTCCTATTCCACCATCTACAACCAGGGTTTCACCCGTTATGAAACTGTTGACAGG
>JAJYMI010000014.1 GCA_021787125.1 Thermoplasmata archaeon
GTGGAACTTTCTTCAAGAGGGTACCAAGTTGGCCTGGTGGACGCGGATATGCACGGACCAGACATACCCCAAATGCTGGGTCTGATAGATGACAAGCCTGTCATGGATGAGAACAAGAAGATCGTACCAGTGAGATACAGCAACAACCTTAGAGTAATTTCCATCGAGTATTTCCTTCCGTCCAGAGATACGCCCGTGATCTGGAGGGGTGCCCTGAAGCACAAGATGATAGAACAGTTCATCAAGGATATCGCCTGGGGAAAGCTAGACTTCCTGATATTCGACCTGCCACCTGGAACTGGGGACGAAGCGCTCTCTATAGTCCAGCTCATTCCAAAGGTGACTGGTTTTGTCGTGATCGGAACTCCTCAAGAGGTAGCGATGATTGATGTAAAGAAGGCCATCAATTTCGCCAAACAGCTCAATGCCCCTGTAGTAGGGCTCGTGGAAAACATGAGCGGTTTTATCTGCCCGCACTGCGGTGAAACTACCTACATTTTCAAGAAGGGAACAGGAGAGAAGATTTCAAAGGAATATGGTATAGATTTCCTTGGTTCTATTCCAATGGAAGCATCGGTCGTGGAAGATGGGGATGACGGAACTCCAATGGTCCTCTCCCACCCGGAGAGCAACAGCTCAAAGAGTTTCAGATCCATTGTCGACAAGATCCTGGTGTATCCGGGGATAACGAAGAAGGCTGAGACTAAGTAAATGTCAGATCGTGACTAAGAGGTCCTTCATGAGACTCAGAACGCTGGAACTGTCCAAGACTTATGAGAAGAAGTACAAGGCACTCGAAAACCTATCACTGGACCTGAACATGAATGGCATATTCTCGGTAATAGGAAGGAACGGTGCGGGAAAAACGACCTTTGTACGAATTCTTTCCACCGAACTTCTTCCTACTTCCGGAAAGGGATTCATAAATGAAGTGGACGTTGTAGAGGACGCGGAAACCGTGAGGCAGGATATTGCAGTAGTCCCACAGGAGGCACGCCCTCTCCCCTGGCTGACGCCTCTACAGACCGTCAGCTCCTACCTAATGTGGAGAGGATATTCGTATCGTGAATCGAATGAGAAGGGCAAGGAAGCACTGAGAGAACTTGGGCTGGAGGGAAAGGAGGGACAAAAGAGCAGGAAACTGTCGGGCGGCCAGAAGAGGAAACTCATGGTTGCGACGGTTATTGCAAGCGAGGCACCCGTCATCTTTTTAGACGAACCTACAACGGGGCTCGATTATCTATCTAGAAAGGAGCTCTGGCAGCTGCTTTCCAGAATGAAAAAAGACCGGCTGATTATTCTGACGACCCACTACCTCGAGGAAGCGGAGACCCTTGGGGATCAGATAATGATACTTGATAAGGGAAAACTAGTGGATATCGGGGGAATAGATGACCTCAGGTCTAAGGTGAAACTCCCATACGTTCTCAAGGTCCATTCTGAGAATTTCAGAATAGAAGAGGACGACGTACAGGTTCACAACGTTTCAGACAAGGAAACATTCGTCTATGGTTCGGCATCCAAGATCTACGGGCTGATACCATATCTTGTGACCAACAAGATGAAGTTCACGGTTGAGGAAGCCTCTCTGAGCAGCATATTTGAACAATACTTGGGCACCGACGAGGATGAGGAGGAAAATGAAGAGAAGAATTGGTAGTCAGATAATGGCCTCCATACTGGTCAATTCTATCTATGCTATGATAAACTACCCTGTCGTCCTCGTAAACACTCTACTTGCTCCACTGGCTATTCTCGCGGTCGTAACGTTTGCGAGCAGGGGGGCCCTTCTACCCGTGGCTGCAGTTGGAGCGCTCATCATGAACATGGTATCCAGTGGGACCTCCTTGCAGCAAGACCTGTCCCACCTAAAGAACGACATGAGGCTACAGGACATGATCGTCAGTTCCCCCACATCTTCGCTCGTGTACATAATTGGAATGGCCATATCGGAGATCGTTTATTCCATCCCAACCATTGCGTTCCTCATTGTATTGAACGCAATATTTGTAAAGATAACACTGCTGGGAGGGTTCATCCTCTTTCTGGACATGGCTACGATATTCACATTTTCCATTTCACTTGGATTCTTCCTATCGACATTCACTTCCGACATAATCCAGTCCTGGGGGTTTTCCGGAATCCTTTCACCCTTGCTAACAACGATCCCTCCAGTTTACTATCCGATAACTTACATTCCATACCCGTACAGGTACCTAGCCTATCTCTCTCCAACGACCTATGCTTCGGAGATTGCGCAAAGCCAGACTGGATTTTACAACCCAGGCACTTCCGGATTTGCAATCGCGTGGATAGTTCTGTTGGGAATTACGGCTGCTCTGACCTACCTTGCACTCAAGCGTTCTAGATGGAGAGAGATATGACCTACCACGTAAGAATAAGATTCATGCTTAAATACAACAGATAATTGGTCGTAAGGATAGATGAAACCAGACAAGAGAGGAAGAACTTTCAAGGGAGTCATTTCGCTGGTGATTCTGAAGTGTCTGTGGAACGAGCCGAGCTACGGATATCAACTCGAGAAGGAAATAGACAGGTGTATAGGGCAAAAATTGTCAAACGGAGAGATCTATTCAATACTGAGGAATATGGAGATCAGAGGACTGGTCAAGAATAAGTCTGGACGAGAGGCTGAAGGAAACAGGAAATACTATGAAATTAGCAGCGAAGGAAAAAAGCATCTGACTGACCAGGTTAAGAACATGGAATATGCCATTACCTCGTTCGAGGAAATCATAAAATTTGTTCACTCCGTCACGGAAAAGGAAAGGGAAGATTCGATCTCAGGCGCCCCATCATAATCTAAGTTTCTATCAGAACTTAGAATTGAGGTTTCGAGTGAATCTGGCTTCTAGGGGTAGAGTGTTCTACTACTAACCCCAAATTCCTAACATTATTATAAAAGTAGAGAATTCTAAAGTTGTGAACCAGACTATTCTGTTCTATGGAGATGAAGAGATTTTAAAGAGCCTTTCAAAGAAGGGATCTGAGACGGACATAAGGTACTACAACACCAAGATTTCTGGAAACGAAATTACATTCCTTTACCCGTTTAAATTTCCGGAGAGAATTCAGACGCTTCTAAATTCGGCCTCCGTTGCGAACAAAGCAATTTTGGCGGTAAATGAGCTTGATAGGAGCGTCGGAGAGTTCTTGCTGACTCTTGACTACCATGAGATACAGAATCTTGGTATCATTGCTGATGAGACCATCTCTCAGCAGATAAAGAAGATAGCGACCGGTATGGGGATCGCCTGTCATTTGATGAAGTCCAACTATGAGGACATCGAGAGATTCTCTCAGGTCCCTGTCGACGCCAAGAGGGCTGAGAATTTGGTAGTCCTGGATCAGAGCTTTCAGGTCAAGGGAGTTGGCACCGTCAGTCTAGGCTTTGCGCTCGGGGGACAGATAAAGAAACATATGGTGATGAAAGCCTATCCATCCGGGAAGACGGTAGATATCAAGAGCATTCAGATAATGGACGTTGACATGGACACGGCCGATCCTTTCTCCAGAGTGGGGCTGGCCTATAGGAATGTGGAAGTTGATGATGTACCTAGGGGAACGATTCTTTACTCAGAGGAGGGAATTGAGTTCGTTGAAAGCATACAGCTCCAGGTCAGAACAAATCCCACTGTCAAGGTAATTCCATCGGTAGGAGAAAAGATTCAACTCAATTTCTTGTTCAATAACGTAAATGCAGAAATTTCCGACATCTCGGAGGGTAAGTTCCTCATTGACGTTGACAGGAAGGTACCAAAAATCGATGAAATTTTTTCGATCACTTCCTTGAATTCGACTCCGAGAGTCGTAGGAGCTGGGAAACCTGCAAATTGAAGTCGAACTCAAGCTTAACGGAAAAGACATCGATAATGTTATCCGGAGTATCATCGAAGACCACAAGAAGTACTTAAGCTGCAAGAAAGCTAAGGACGGCTATCGATGCACCGTCAAGGGTGAAACTAACGACGTCAGGAAAACTCTGAACGAGTTCCTTGAATCTGTTTTATACCTTGAGAGAGTGTCGGAGAGATTGGAAGCCCGAGTGGGGTAGTTTGGATTATCCTAGAGGCCTGCGGAGCCTCAGACCTGGGTTCGAATCCCAGCTCGGGCGTGCCACCATATAGTCCTAGTGAGAAAAGACAGGCCCTGCATTCCTTTAAACTGCATGCGGTTAGAATTTAGAAAGTCCTTGCTGTTTCGAGTTCCCTCTCTATTAGACTTCTATTCGGAAAACTCTTGGTCATCTTCCTAAGCTTATAACTATGGTATCTCCTCTGGAAGCGTTTTCGAACTCAGCTTCCACAACAGTGCGCCCAAGTTGCGCTCCACTCCTTCTGATTGTCTCGGATCCTACTTCCTTGAGTCCATCTACCAGAATCTTCTTGATTTCCACGCTCTTTTCCTTGGACACCTCGCACTTGATCTTAAGTAAATCAACATCCGAAAGAATGTTTATCTTGACCCGTTGGTCGCTGAATTTATAACTGTAATTCAAGAAGATATCCTCTTCTTCTGATTTGCGCAATGGCCTGTTCAGACCAATTGAAATACCGGTACGGCCTGGATATGAATAAGCGATATTCTCCTTTCCCATAGTAATTCTCTTTGTGCCATCATATACCCTCAAGTCGATGCCATTCAATGAATTCATTTCCCCTACAGGTATGGAAATAGGAACGCCAGTGATTAGTCGGAGTCCGTTGTTCTTGATATGTATAAAAATAGTGACAGATATCCTTTCGCGTGAGAAGTCAAGACCAATTGTCATCGAGCTTGTCTGCATCTCTTGCATTTGTGTTGCTTCGATCCTTCTTTTGTATAGGACGACACCTGCATCGATTCTCTTACCGATCAATTCTAACTTGAGTAGTTTGTTTATGTTCCTGTACATCGTAGCGACGCTGACAGGTTTTCCATACGAATCTTCTATGAGCGATTTAATCTCCCCAAATCTTAACTCTTTTTCCCGCATCTTGGTATTGACTATGTCTTCGAGATTGTCAAAGACCGATCTGGTTTGAGCTGGAGTTTCGTTGTCTTTATCTGCTGAAGCCATTTGAACTCTGTAATAGTGAGTTACACCATTTTGATGAATGAACCTGAAATAACGATATGATTTTCCCCTTGATTGTGAATAATACGTGAACTTCTTAGCTTGTTCACCACAGACTCTGCAAATTTCTTGTTTTGCTTTCTTACCCATTATTCAGATGATTGTATTTTTTGATATTCAAGTTTCGCTAAAGAATCAGACAAATCACTGCCTCTTTACCTCCATTTCAGTTGAAGAACTGAAAAGGGTTCAACATCGGTGAGTTTTATGCTACGTATATTTTTCCATTTGGAAGTCGACGTTTCCTTCACCTCTCTCGATAAATCAGTAGTTTCGTTGTTTGAAGCGGAAGTTAAGGAGACAATTAACCTTGCAAGGATGTTACCTGAAATTGAAAATTCAAAACTCGTAACTTTAGTTGCTGCTGAAAAAACAAACACTTGTTTTGGTTCTGGCCAATAATATTCGATGGTGATTTCTCTGAGCTCCCCTGGAAAGAGCGGAACAGGTAGCTTAAGCAAAAATCTCTTGTCCTTTGGAGCATCTTCAATCAATATTACTTTAGCGTCCTTGGAGTTGGTATGATCGATACCACTCAACTTTATTTCCTCGAAAGTCGTATCAGTGTCTCCTACGACTCTGAAGGGTATGAAGTATAAAGGCCAAGTGTGGTCGTTCTTGATCATATAGATCGACCTATGTTTAGTGAGCATAGAGTCATCTCCAACATCCTCCAGAGAAATTGATATTGAATCCATGATGAAACTCAGTCTTTCTTTTGATACTGTGTTTATGAAAAACAATCTACTGCCTTTTTTCTGTTTCTCAACTATGCCAACTTCTGCCAACCGGTTTAGGCTCACTTTTAATGAGCCGAACTCAATGTTCGGGTAGTTCTTTAAGAGCAGTTTCTTGAGCTCCGATATTCTAAATGAACCCAACCTGAAATCCTGAGAATTGATTGTTTCTATCAGTACCTTCTCCAGTTGACCTTTTCTGAATCCTTTTGAATTGTGGGCATTTTGATTTGCGTAATGGATGTATCCTTGATGGTGGTATATGAAATAGTCGTAGCGTTTACCATACTTATTTAGAACCCACTTTCTAGTGAGTCTGGCATTAGTGCCACAAACGGGACAAATCTCTTCTCGTTGGTTAAAAACCACGATGCAAGAATATTATATAGTATAAAAAAGTTAGAAAAATACTCCTATGATAGAGCTGATCTTAAGCTCCACCGATAAAGATTCCACCAAGTGGTCTCACGATTGCGAAGTACGTGCCTACCACAAGAGAAAATACTAATGCTATTAGTTCAAACATTTTTATCCCCAGTTCGTTTATGATGTACTGGTATTTCGATACTACTGTAAAGTTAGAAATATTTTCTAACTTTATCGTACTATTGAATATCCCCCTTTCATTCATTATTTGCAAATGATGAATTCAGAATGTGCAAGTACTGTCAGAGTGACGCGAAGTAGCTCTGTGCAGCACTTGGACAAAATGCAGCATCTAAGAGACAAAGCTAATGTTGCACAAACAGGACGTGGACAGAGAGGTGACTATGCATCCAGGAAGTTATCCCCCTCCTCGGTTGCGCAGTCCACTCTCTGTAGCGGCCTGGGCTGCGCCTGTCTCTTTGGCGTGACAAACGAGGACAGATTTGTGTATATGACTGACTTGAAATCTCGAGATTCTCACTGTTTATTAGATATCATGACTTTCAAGCATAAACTGTGTTTACAGAGTACGCTTAGAACTGATTCTGAAGCGAAATCCATTTTTAAGGATTCGGAAGAAGTAGATGCATTGGATTTGATCCAGAAGGAATGGATTAAGGGGAGAATTCTCGCATGACAACCTACGAAGAAACAGATGAAAGAAGCAGACTCCTAAAGCCGTACAGAGAAAGTGTCAAGAGAACGCAAGGAGATGCAAACTTACTTGTTTCTCTGCACAGCATCGAGTTCTCGATGAAGACAGAGGACTATTTCGAGGTTGCACCCAATGTCTTCTTCTCAAACCTGCTCTACCTCCTTTACGTTAAGAAGGTCGTTGCCGGTAACGATTTTGAATCTGCAAAAGAGAGGGCAAAGTCGGTACTCATAAATGAGTTGGAAAAGAGAAAGTATGCTTTGCTCTCAAGGACGACACTCCTTAATGAGGATGCGATAGATTCAATCGAGTCCGGTAGAGAGCTAATCCTAATGGATCGTGCTATATCTTTTCTAGAAGCGGAAAAGAATGACGCAGTTTTCTGTAATTGCAATGTCCCAGAAGGGCCATGAGGCCGGAGCTCATCTATTCAAAGCGCAATATGCCTTAAGAGTAAGCAATTATCAATTTCCGACTCTTCTCAGTTTTGAGACTATCATCTTGATCTCCGCTAGGACCTCGTTCACGACATTCTTAGAGTTTTCAAACCTGTCGGCCTTGGCCGAGACTTCCACCTCCAATGCCGATTCACCACCCTCGTCGACCAACGGATGCGATTTTATGTATACCCTTCCACTGTATCTTTTCATTAATTCGCTGACGTATGGAGCAAGCGTTGCTTCGTAAATACCATGAATCTTCGTTGAGTCTTCAAAATAGAAGCTGTCTTTCAGTTTTATCTCCCTTTCGACGTACCTTAGCATGGACCTCATCTCGGCTGGTACTCCGGGAAGAATGAATATTCTGGTCGCTTCGATTTTGTAATCTACTCCTGGTGCGGTTCCAACTTCATTCTTTATTGCGATAGACCCATCGGGGATTAGGGCCATCTTTTCTCTTTCCTTGGTCATCTTAAGTTGTTTCTTTTCTGTTCTGAATTTGATGATCGTATAAGTCTCCTTATCTCTTCGGAGTGCGATATCAAACTCCTGAGCAAATGATGAAACCGTCATATCATCGAAAGTTGGACCAAGACCGCCAGACGAGACTATAACATCACACTTTCCAATTAGCGATCTGAATGCGTTTCCAATCTCCTCTTTCACGTCCGGAACGATCAGTCCTCGATACACATCATAACCAGAAAAGTAGAGCATTCGTCCAATCTCTGCAGCATTTGTGTTGACCGTCTTGCCCTTGAGTATTTCGTTCCCAATTGTTATGACGCAAGCTTTCATGTTTCTGATATCATTGACGTTTTCTTATTGATTTCTGTTTGATTCTACGAATTGAACTTCTCTGCTTCTTTGATAAAACCGTCGCCCAGCACTGTCGCCCTTCCTGAGATTGGTCCGCTGAAATTCCCCAGGTCCGATGCCATAATATTGACGCGTATAAGAGGAGTTAGTCCAAATCTAGTTCGTTATAACCAATTTGCATAAAGTCCACAGAGACCTGTCAGGACGAAGGACACTAATTTCATAAAAACAATAAACGCCTTGTTTGGAGCCACCGTAGCTTAGCTAAATGCGCTGTACTCTCTGATTTCAATTTTGAGATTATTTTCAGCGCCCCTAAATATTTCAATAGTAAATCTTTTAATTTCGAAACAACTCACCGGAGGAATGGAATACAAATGGACAGTCCTTGTTAACACAACTCTAGGCGGGCTAATGGGCTCAATCAACATGACCATAGTGTTGATTTCTCTTCCAGCAATTTTCAGGGGACTAGGCATCGATCCTCTTGCTCCTGGAGAATTTGCAGTGCTTCTGTGGGTGATGATGGGTTATAGCATCGTCCTTGCCACCCTCCTCGTCACTTTCGGGAGGGTATCAGACATGTACGGTCGAACTAGGTTCTACACACTCGGATTTATAGTGTTTGCAGTCAGTTCGATACTGTTGTCAGTCATTCCGAGTAACACGAAAAATACCGGAGCCCTGTTGCTGATAGCATTCAGAATGATTCAGGGAGTGGGAGGTGGCCTGCTTATGGTCAACAGTACAGCTCTGATTACCGATGCGTTTGGCCCGACGGAGAGGGGGAGAGCTTTGGGCATTAATCAGATTGCATTTATTGCGGGTTCTCTGATAGGACTCATTGCTGGAGGTCTCTTAGTTTCGTACGACTGGCATATGGTATTCGTGGTAAACGTTCCATTTGCCGTCGCTGGATCCATATGGTCAATATTCAAGTTGAAAGAGACGTCGAAGAGAATCACCGTACCGATGGACATCTACGGTAATGCGACCCTTGCAGGAGGGTTGATACTCGTCAGCCTCGGTCTAACCTACTCACTGTCTCCGTATGGTAAAGCTGCTATGGGATGGGGGAATCCATGGGTACTGGGATCCCTGATAGTGGGACTCGTGCTCGTTGTAATATTTGTTTTTGTAGAGACTAGGGTAAAGTATCCTCTTTTCAATCTTCACCTCTTCCGCGTTAGAGCGTTTGCGTACGGAAATCTAGCCAACTTTGTCTCTTCTCTTGGGAGGGGCGCGATAATGTTTCTCGTTGTTATCTGGCTCCAGGGAATCTACTTGCCGCTCCACGGCTACAGCTATACATCTACTCCTTTTTGGGCCGGAGTCTACATGCTACCAATGATGGTTGGTTTCATCGTGCTCGGACCCGTCGGAGGGATGCTCACTGATAAATACGGTGCGAGATCGTTTGCAACGGCTGGAATGGTCATCGTAGCTATTTCCTTGTTCTTGCTGGCATTGTTACCATACAACTTCAATGTCTGGCAGTTTGAGATGATACTGCTGCTCAACGGTATCGGCAGCGGACTGTTTGCTGCTCCAAACACCACCGCGGTCATGAATTCCTTGCCTCCTGAGAGCAGAGGTGCTGGAAGCGGTATGAGAACGACATTCCAGAACATAGGACAGACGATGAGTATGGTAATATTCTTCGCCATTGCTATAACCGTTTTCACAGCAAAGCTCCCCTCGTCACTCTACGACATCTCTATCTCCATCGGGCTTCCGCCCCAGCTGGCTTCTGCATTCTCGCAGATCTCTCCCGAGGGCGCCCTATTTGCAGCGTTCCTAGGAATCAATCCCGTGTCGGCCCTTCCCACTTCAATGCTTAGTTTGATTCCTCAACAGGCACTAACTGCGCTAAAGTCGCTCTCCTTCTTCCCAACGGCAATAGGACCGTCATTCAAGATCGGTCTTAGCTATTCGATATACGTTGCGATGGCCTTGACAATAGTAGGAGCGATATTCTCTGCACTGATGGGCGAGAGATATGTTCACGGGGAATCGCCTAGTGCAAAGACCGGCCAGAACGCGATAAATCCACAGAAGGAAGATCAAGAAGCAAATGATGGAGCAACGAAATGAAGGTGGAATATACTCTTCTACTTGAGAGGCTTTCATCCATCAAGAAGCTCAGAGCGAAGATACTTGAAGAAGTGAACTCTAAGATCGGAGATATAAGTAAAACCGAATACGTCCTGATGCACAAGATTTGTAACGGTATGGAACGCCTCAATATGAGCGAACTGTCCGACTCGACTGGTTATTCAAACGCAATAATAACTCTGTCCGTCGACGGCCTCGAATCGAAGAAATTTGTGAAGAGGAAGAGAGGAGAGGACAGGAGAAGCTATCTCGTTACCCTCACGAAGAGAGGAGAGGAGAAGTGCAAGGATATCAGGAGACTGGAAAAGGAGAGTATAGGCGCCATATTTGCCAACATGAATGAAGGTGACCTGGCCGAACTGCAGGAAATACTCAAGCGACTTGATGACCTGATCGTCAAGTACGTCTGATAAGTCCAGCAGTTGACCCCAAAGAGTAGCTACTTCGCAAGAGCTCTGATCAGGGACGGGATTGAGTCTTCGTAGAGATACTCGATTCCAAAGTGTCCTTCTTCATACTCCTTGTACTCGTGCTTCACGCCATTCTTCTTCAGTTTCTTGCTCATACCACTCATTCCAATATTGATGGAAAACTCATCCTTCTTCCCTACCTGCAGAATTATCTTCTCCTGTCTGAGGTTCTCTAATCGTTCCTCCATGTTCCTGAGTGGATCCAGGAGCAACCATCTGTTCCATACCTCCTGCCTCAGAGAGGAGAATTCTGTATCAAAGGGAAGATCGAACCCGATCTTCTCCTTCTTGTTTGGCGAGTAGAACGCTGCCATAGCGAGAGTGTTCATGACTCCAAGATCTGAGCTGTCCGGCCTGGGCTTGTCGTTGAAATCTTTGATGAACTTCTCAGCACTAGTTTTCCTCAGACGCGAGATGGCGGAAGGAAAATCGTGGAGGTAACAGTATTCGAATCCAGAGTCTCCAGACACATCAATAAAACCACCAAAGATTTCAGGATGCTTTGAGGCTAGAGTGTAGGAACCGAACCCACCAGAAGACTTCCCGAATAACCCCATTTTCCTCTTTCCGTACTTCTTGTTGATAAAGTTGACAATATCCCTGACGATGAAGTCCTCATAATTTCCAACTGCAGAGGAGTTGATGAACTGGTTACCGTTATAGGAAGTCATTGTGTCTGGCAGAACAATGAGGAAAGAATTGGTCCCATTAATGGATATTGAATTGAGAACTCTGAAGAAATCATGGCCCATGTATGATCGGTTCAAGAAACTGACCGAACTCCCGAAGAAGCCCGCAAGACCGATCAATGCGGGAGTTGACTCCTTGACATTCCTCTCCAGTACTATGATCTCTCTGTTCATGGGATCTTTCAGGAAGTTGCCCGATAGGCTTCTTCCATTTACAACAAATTTCTTGACATCAAAATGATCTTTCTTTTCCAATACTGGCATATCATGCTATGCCTTGGATGCGAATATTCTTTGCGTTTTCCTCTAATGTCTGATCCCACTTGCGTTGACTGATATTAAATAATCAGTGTCTCCAAGTCGACCTTTCTGTTAGAGATTCCAAGGTCGGCGACCCGTATTTCAGAACCATCATAGAGTCTCGCAGATTCCCGACCAGAGAATAGCGCCGAAGTCAATCTACCCGCTGAGTCTGCCTTCATGATTCCGCTCCCGCTGCTTCCATTGACTACTGAGAGATTCATGCGTCTTTCGAGAACGTAGGTCCCATCCATGTTATTCATAGAATAGAAACCGGCCCAACTCGCGACTATCTTTGATTCAATGAAGGCGGGGACATATTCTCTCAGAACTGTGTAGAGATTGTTCGAATAGTACTCAGTATCTGCGGTTGGGTTTTCTTCTAGGGAAAATCCTTGTCCAATACCCTCGCTGTACGATATCCAGAACGTTCTTGACTTCGGATCTGGTCTCAGGTCAATGGTTGGACTGGGAAGAATTGTGAAAGGGAATATATCTTCGTCTCCAGTCACTCTCTTCATTATCATTTTCGTGATGCCTTCACTTTGAACCTGGAATACCTGAACTTTCTTTGGACGAGTGAAACTGTCGATCCCAATTGGACTCAGTAGGTCGTTCGTCCACACATCTGTGGCCAGCAAGAACTGGTCTGCGATCAAGTCACCCTTGTTTGTGTCAATCGATTCGACAAACTTGTCCTGCCATATGAACGGCTCTCCTGGAAAATTGAGCTTGCTGCGTGGTGATAGATTCAGCTTGTTGACTCTCGTATTGAACTCAAAATCGACTCCTAGGTTCTCCAGTTCCTTCACGTAATACTTCGCCAACAGGTCTGGCTCCATGATCCCACAGTTTTCACCTACAAGTCCTCCATATATGCTCTTCAAGTTCATGATGCGAGCAGCTTCTGGATCAGGACTGGTCTGGATTCCAAGATCTGAGATGTCACTTCTATCCAGCACCTTGGATTTGACCTTCCTCAGGAGTTTATTGATGCTGGGTGAATTGAGGCAGACCTCGTCCATTAGGAACAGATATCCATTGAAGTGCATTCCGAGGTTGAATCCGGCCTTCTGAACATCTCTGTAAAAAGAGATTGAAGAGGAGGCAAGTTTATAGTTCGTCTCAGAGGTAAATACATCCCTGAATGCTGCGTCGCTCTTTGCAGTATTTCCCTGGGCATAAGTCCCCCACTTGTCGACTATGCATATGTTCAGATCTGGGTTGTCCTTCTTGATGTGAAATGCAGAAGCAAGGCCAGAAATCCCAGCTCCTACGATAAGTAGGTCATACTTTTGCATGCTAGAAGAGGAGTGCGAGCCCTTATTTAAGCGCTTGAACCCATCAAACGCACGATAACGGTAAGACTGGTTAAATCAGTTCCATCTTCTTGAGGACGTAATAAGCCGACGCGATATCTTCCAGCCCTATCCCCATGCTCTTGAATATTGTCTTCTTATGTTTTCTGTACTTCTCCTCTGAGCCTACGGCTTCTTTTAACTCGACTGCAGTTCCTCCTCCGTTGACAAAAGCAGAAATCTCTGACGACTCCCTGAATGCCTGCTCTAGGTGTTCCACCACTACAAGATCTGCACTACTTATCACGCTCTCTGAAACCTCCCTTCTGGAGAGAAAGTTTGAACCTACTAGGTTCAGATGAAAGCATTCAGTGGAGGAAAGATCTGTAATCACAGGGTCCTGTGAATTGGTGATGCACGAGATTACATCTGCCCCTGACAGTGCTGTTCCTAGATTCTCTTCGTACTCCAGATTTCTTCCAAACTTCTTGGACATTCTTTCTACAAAGTTCCTGCCGTGGGCGGGCGTCCTAGAGAATACTCTGATCTCTTCGGGGTCTGATATTTCCAGCATTCCCTCTAGCTGTGTTTCTGCCTGGAATCCTGAACCCACTAGCGTAAAGGTGGTGCATTTGCCGTGCAGGATTGAGGTCGCGAGTGCCGGAACTGCTCCTGTACGTACCTGGCCTAATCGGTTTGCTTCTACTACGGCGATCAGTTCTGTTTTGATGGTATCAAAAAGCAAAACAACGAATTTCGCTCCCTCTCTAGACGCGATGTAGCTCTTGAGTCCCGCGATATGATACTTGTCCATGAAGGCTGGCATCGTGCTGAGGACTGACTCCTGAGAGAATGTTCGCAAACGAGAGTCTGCACCTGCTTTCCCCTTATAGAATTCTGTAAACGCGTCCTTCATAGCATCTATGGCCGTTGCCATGTCGAAATTTTCCTTTACTTCCCTCTCGGTAATAAAGTGCATTTGTGATCTTAAGATGAAATAGTTATTACAGTTTTCCGGATTGTATTCTCCGTCTCGGAGTTGTTAAAACAGTGCGTTCGCCGTATCACTGAGAGGTGCGGATCTCATCAGCTGAGCTGAGTGTAAATAGATCCGGTAGTGCCAGTA
>JAJYMI010000045.1 GCA_021787125.1 Thermoplasmata archaeon
ATGCATTCCCGTAATATAGGCCAGAGAAAGGTCGCCACTGATCTTGCCAACCCCGACAAAGATCTGGAATGCATATTCTCTGGGGATAGATATAGACGCGATCAGCAGAGCTACTGCAAAGCTACTCAACATTCCCACGTTTGCCATGGTTCTCAACAACCCATTCGTAACTCCGTACGCTTTTGGAGGGGCACTGGCCATTACTGCACTATTGTTGGGTGCAAAGAAAGCGCTGTTGCCGGATCCATATATTACTGCACCAAGAACTACCACAAAGATCGAGGTCGTAAGTCCAAACGTTAGATACACAAGGATTCCCACTATCTGCACCGAGAGCCCTATCGTTGCCAAGACCCTGGCCCCGTACCTATCAGAGAGTCTACCCGATAGCGGAGCAACCACACCACCCAGTATGTACCCAGGTATGAGAAGAATTGAAGAGCTCCAAGGAGTAAATCCCCTAGGTCCCTGAAGATACATAATGACCAAGAACAGCACCGCGAATGTGGCAAGGGATTGGAAGAAGGCAGCGAATATTGAAGCAGTTAGGATTCTGCTTCTGAATATCGAGAGGTCAAGGAGCGGATGTTTGACCCGTCTTTCGAGGAGGACGAATGAAACGATCAACAGGAATCCAATCAGCATTTCCAGCCCATAAGTATCCGTCCAACCAGAGCCTGTGACATTGGAAACGCCATAGAGTACGGCGAATAGTCCTGCTCCAAGTAGTACAAGTCCTCCATAGTCCAGTTGTTCTCTCACCCTTGGTGATTTCTCCTTCAACATGAGATAACCAACCAAAGTGGCAACTATGCCTATTGGTACATTGATGAAGAAGATGTACCTCCAGCTAAAGAACGTGACGAAGGCTCCGCCAACGAGTATTCCAAGAATGGCCCCCAAGGACCAGCCAATGCCGTTGTATCCAAACGCCTTTCCCCTCTCCTGGGGAGGAAAAGTATCTGCAAGAATTGCACCGCTGTTGGCAAAAATAAATGCACCTCCGAGTCCCTGAAATATCCTGAAAACAATGAGTTCAGTGCCGCTCTGCGAGAAACCACAGAACAAGGAGAATACGGTGAAGAGTGCAAATCCCAGGTTGTACATCCTGACCCTGCCAAACATGTCTCCGAGTCTTCCAACCTGTGTAGTCGCTATGGTGGTGATGAGGAGGTACGCCATAATCACCCAGACCATGCTTATGAGATCAGAGTGCAGGTCTGTTTTCATAACCGGAAGTCCGAGAACTACCGCGGTGGTGTCGATAGCGCTCATCGTGACTCCAGTCATGACGATTGCAACTGCAACGATGCGATTTATTCTATCCTCTCTTGAAAGCTGAGGGGGAATTGTTCTGGGATTAACCACGGAACCCTTTATTGCTGTTGAATTGAAAACTCTTTCCAAAATTGTTGAAATTTTGGTTTTGTCTGAAAAATGGCCATTTTTCAACGTGCTAATTAAATATAATGACGAAAATTTACTAATATCAACTTCAGATAATGGTTCAGTGATGAATCTTCAAAACGAAAAACTGTCAGAACTACCCAAGGAGATTAGATTAAGGATCGCAACCAAGAAGGAGTCCACGCTCTTTGCAAGGATATCAAACTTCTTCATGGAATTGCTTAGAGAATAAGTGTTTTAGAGTCTGTGCCCACAAGCGCTCAATTCATAGTTTCTTTTGTGAGCTAATCCATATTAACGAGATTGTATTTTGTTTTCAGTAAAGTAAAATGTTAATAACTTCACTGGCAAGCGGTAGCTCTGGAAACTCCACTCTGGTATGCAGCGGAAGCACTTGCATCCTAGTCGATATGGGGATCTCCGTCAGAAAGACTCAAGCCGCTCTTCAATCGAAAGGGGTAGATCCAAAGAAAATCGCAGCCCTCTTCATTACGCACGGCCACTCAGACCATGCATCCGGAGTGCGTGCCTTCAAGAGAGCCTTCCAGATTCCTGTCTATGGTACCTACGAAACATCAGACATTTACGTGGAGCAGAGAGGTGGGTACGGAGGATATCAAGAGATGGGTGTTGAACTTGACAACTTCATAAAGGAGGGTGAAGACAGGCAGATAGGAGATCTATCAATAGAGGCGGTCAGGATATCGCACGATGCAAGGCATCCCGTCGCATATTTCATCCACAATGGAAACAAGAAGGTTTCAGTAATTACAGACCTCGGCGAATCAAACCCACTCTTAGAAAAGAGGGTAGGCGAATGCAACGCAATATTGATAGAAGCGAACCACGACCCTTCTATGCTCGAAAGGGGTCCGTATCCAGACATGCTAAAGAGGAGAATAAGCGGGGCAAGAGGGCATCTTTCAAATCAACAAACCGCAAAGGTGCTGAGAAGGGCCGTGAATGAAGAAACTCCAGTTCTGCTGGCCCATCTGTCGAAGATAAACAACACTCCCCAACTTGCGATACAGGCAGTTCACGGAGCACTCCGCGAGAGTGGACTCAAGACCGAAAGGATTCGTGCCGTTGCACCCTACAACGATTCTACGGAGATAAGGCTCTGAATGTCAGGTTCAATTTCTTTTGCCGAGATAATGTCCCTCGCAGGATTTCTTTCGAGATATGAGGGAGGGTTCATCGAGAAGAACTACCTTGGTGAAGAGGGTCTGTCCTTCAAGTTCAGGAAATCGGGGCTGGACTCTATCTATCTTCATTTCACGGAGGGGAAGTATCTCTACCTCTCCCAGGAAAATGAGATAGATGGTAAGAAGAATGCACTTCCACTAGAAAACGCATCCATTACGAAGGTGAGTCAACTAGGAACCGACAGAGTGCTCATCGTCGAGGGTCCGAGGACTGTGATAATCGAGCTGATGGGAGGAGGAAACCTTTTCGTTCTGCAGGAAGGATCTATTGTCTATGCAAAGAAACCAGGTAAGAGAGGCGCGAGGGTCCTTAAGGTCGGAGATAGATACGAGTACCCACAGCACATTGATCTTAGATCCCAGCAGTTCAGCTTCGAGAACGCGATAAGCACTTCATCAAGCGATCCGATCAGGACGCTGGCTGTGAGGCTCGGCCTATCCAAGTACGCGGAAGAGTTGGACTGTGCACTCGGCCATCCATTCAAGAACAACTCTGACGTGCTCGCGAACATCGAAAAATTGAAGGAAAAGATTTCCGAAATCTATAGCGGGGCAAGAGAGGGGAAGCTGTACGTTTATGAGGACGAGTTTTACGTGTGGAGAAGCTTCTGCAGGAGCGAAGAACCAGAAGTAATGGGAATAGAGGAAGGCCTAAAGAGTGGACTGGAGGGAAACGATCTGGAAGGAGACCGCAAGACAGAAGCCATGAGAAGAAACATGGAAAAGATGACGGTGGAGATGGAGAGGCTGAGAAACACCGGAGAGTTCATAATGAGTCACCTGGGAGAAATGGACCATCTCATAAACAAGGGAAAAAAGGTGGATCAGGATAAGTACAAGATAGATTACGAGAAGGAGACGATTTCGTTCGTCGAAGATGGAATGGACATAGAGCTAAAGATGAACGAAACGGCGGGTGAGAACGCTAACGATTACTTCGGCATGAGCAAGAGGATCAAGGAAAAATTATCGAGAGTGAAACTTGAACCTGTGGTGGAGGAGAAACGAACCGAGTTAAAGAAAGTCAAGAGGGTCTTCACTAACTACAGGTGGTTCATAACGAGCGATGGGAACCTGACGATAGCGGGCAAGGATGCAGAGACCAACGACTCCGTTGTCAAGAAGTATCTGGGAGAGAAAGATCTCTATTTCCACGCGGACATTCACGGAGCACCCTCTGTCGTAATGAAGGTTTCAAATCCGTCGACAGAAAGGGGAATTGAGGAGGCAGCATCGTTCGCCTGGTGCATGTCTAAGGCTTGGAACTCGAAGTTCGGAAACGGTTCAGTTTTCTATGTGACGAGGAGCCAGGTGAGCAAGACTCCCGAGTCCGGTGAGTACCTTGCGAGAGGAGCGTGGATAATCAGAGGCAAGAAGAATTACATCATTCACCTGAATCTGGAGCTCGCGGTTGGTTTTCAGAGATACGAGAACAGGGACTATGTGGTGACGGCTCCCATTTCTTCAATAGCAGGAAGGAAGGTCATAATAATTCCTGGGGAAGAGAAGGAAGAGGTCGTCAAGGAGATATCCGAATTCCTCGGCGTGGAAAAGGAGTCCGTCTATCCGGCCTTACCACCGGGCACCTGGTCCGTTCGTGAAAGAGTCGTTTCCTGATAACTCCAAGCCCTTCTTGTCAAGGGTATAGCAACCGCCAGAGCTACGCAAATAACACCTATCAACCCCCACAGAATGATCGGACTACGATAGAAGAAGGCAAGCATAGCTGCATAGACTATTGGAGAAAAAGGGCTCACAAAGTTGCTCAGCAGAGAAAACCCTCCGTAGTATTCCCCCCTTCTTCCCTCAGGTGCGATCCTACCAATCACCGAGGTCATGGGGGGTGAGATGACGTTCTCCCCTATCGTGAGAAACACGACATCCAGGAACAGAAGAGCTATGTTCCTCGTTATTCCAAACACGACGAACGTAGCCGCATAAATAAGTAATCCAACTGCGACTCTCTTCATATCGTCCGTCTTGTAGAACAGCCTGTTTACCGGAAGCTGCAGTCCGACGACAACAGCGCCGTTTGTGGCGAACAGGAGACCTATGATGAAGTTGGGGATCAGGTCGATCTTTGAAAGGAACTGGTTGAGGATATATGCCCACGGTCCCGTAGCAAAGAATGCCAGGGACAGAAGTATCGAAATCATGAGAAATCTATTGTCGCCCCTCGGAAATGAGATTAGACTTTTTTCTGCCTGCGGAGGAGCCTCATTGTAATTTATGTACTTGTAGAACAGATAGAACCCGAGACTCTCAGATATCAGAGGTATCAGTGGAAGAATCGCGTAGTTGTAAGAAACCACAAAACCTGAAATTGCCGGTCCCAGAGAGAACCCTACGTTGGCCCCTATTCTAGTAAGACTGAATGCATCGATCCTGTCAATATCGTTGGTGGAGTCCGTGACTATCACCATATCGACTACAGACTGAAGCGTTGCCACCGCAGCGAAGAGAACGAAGCTTGAGTAGATGTACAGATTTGACAGATTGAAATTGATTCCGAGAAACATGACAAAGAAGAGCACAGCGAGCATCGGAGGCATCAGAAGGGCTATCTTTCTTCTGCCAACTCTATCCACAAGGTTCCCACCAAAAATGCTGACAGGTATGGCAGCAATCCCGGAGAGAACAAAAAGGATTCCTATTTCGATGTAAGGTATACTCCTGACTTCCAGCAGGTAGATGGGAATGAACACCCACACTCCAGACCTGCCCATCAGTCTCAGCAATTCTGCTATAGATATTGTGGTCACAATCTTGTTTTGAACTACGTCCTTCGAAATAGGCAGCTTCATCCTGTAAAGCCCTTGATTATTGTCCGGATAAAAAGGTTGGGAACGTATTCATCTGATGCTGCTAAAGAAGTAAAATAGAAAAAAAAGGAAGAAATGAAAGACAGTTATTTGGTTGATTCGTCAGTCGGCTTTTGAATGTTCTTGTCAAGTCCAGACAAGCTCATGGCCTTTGTTTCGAAGCCCCTTCTTTGCCACAACACGGTCATAGCCAGGGAGATGATGAATACGACCATCACTATTGCTGCAGATCCATTGAAGGAGAAGCCATTGTCAGCAAGATAGGTCAGCGAACCCGTTATGACTCCAGCACTTACCCATACCACGAATCTAACTACCGAAACGTAAGTTCCCCTCTTGAGGGTGGGGAACAGTTCAGGTTCCAGCATTCCTCTTGAAGCCCACGTTATCTCACCAGGTATGAACAGTAAGGTCAATATCACAACCAACAGTAACCCGCTGACTGCGCCCGTTGCTGCCTCGTACACCCACAGGATTGCCCAAAATCCGACTAGGATTCCGTATGAGAATATGGTGAACGTTTTCCTGCTCACTCTATCGACAAAGAGAAGTCCGGCGACTATTCCCACTACTGCCATCGTCAGCCCTCCGATCAATGGGATTGTGGCCGCGAGAATACCGTTTGTACCGTAGAAATAATCGTAGCCTACGCCGTAAGAGAAGTAGACGAATGCGACGTCCTGAGCCACTCCTATGAGGATCAAGATCAGGAATCTCATTGGCAATCCTACAGAGACATGGACTTTTTCCGTATCTCCATCCTGCCCTACCCATGCATCCTCCACATCAGACTTTGTGCCTCCTTTTATCGCAGTCCATGGTGCCGACTCAGACATGAGTCTCCACGCAATGGCAAGCGCAATCAGAGGTGCGAAGAAGAGGAGTCCTAATGCGATATCGTTTGCGGTTTTGGAGAGTCCAAGTAGTAGAGGAATGAACGTTATGCCTACGCCAATGTTTCCGAAATTCTGAACAATTACGAGTGATCGTCCTCTATTTTTGGCCGGAACCGCTTCTGCCATCATCGAGAGTATCGGAGTCTCAAGTCCTATCGCAGCCATACCTATCAGTATGAATGAAATGATCAGTGCAATCAGATAAGTTGAAGATGAAGAAGGTGCAAGCTGCCCTGCCAGATATATTGCGATACCAACCACAATCATTGCTGACGTGATCATGAAGGAGCCTTTTCTTCCGATGCGGTCAGCGAGTCCACCTGACAGTAACGCGCCAACTCCACCCGCGATGTATGGAAGACTCAACCCCAGGAAGGCATACTTCGCTGGAATTATTCCTCCGATAGCAAACACAGGTCCATAGCTTTCGGCGACACCGTACACAAGCATTCCCATTGCTAGAGCTACAAAAACTGCCCAAGGGTACTTCATCCCGCTCTTTTCACCAGAACTATTAGAAACATTTTGGTTAGGTAAAGACGTCAATGGTTCGATAGCGGGATTAGAATTATTTGCGCTATTTGGTTGAACCATCGAGTGATGTATAAGTATAGTTATAAATACGTTTTCTCTACCAACTATATAGAATAAGTAGTCATATTTTACTACCTAAATGACCTATGTAAATTCATTATAATTCGAAGTCAAATATTTATAGATAAAATAATGATTTTCTATCTAGAAGGGGAATAACTTATCGCACAATTTTAATTTAGCTTGTCGCTATACAAATGTAAATGAAGGGAGCGGTACAAATCTCTAATTTTTCCTTTAGGTTTCCAACAATCACTGGAATAAGAAAAGAGTATACACTCAGGAATGTAAATTTGAAAATAACGAGAGGAGAAGTTTTTGGAATTACCGGCGGAACCGGCTCGGGAAAGAGCACGCTCTGCTATGTTATTGCCGGGCTCATTCCACAACAAGTGAAAATACCTGAAGATCAGGTGGGAGAGCACGTAAGCGGGAGTGTTGAGATACTTGGGGAAAAGATAGTTGGATCTTCCAAGTCCCATAATAGAGACGTACTGTCGGTAAAGGGCATCAAGGAAGGACGAGTTGGGTTTGTAAAACAAGAACCCGAGAGTTATTTCTCCCACAGACCTGTACTGGAAGAGCTCTCATTCAATCTCGACAAACTCCATCTTTCCAAGAAAGAAAAAGAGCAGAGGATTAAGGGGGCACTAAGAATAGTCAAAATGGAAGGGATATTCAAATCAGCATCCAAGTTGACTCCATTCGAGCTATCAAATGGAGAACAGCAGAGGTTGGTCATCGCTAGTTTTCTCGCAATGAAACCAGACATCCTGATACTGGATGAACCCACTTCAGATCTGGATCCTGTTGGCAAAGGAGAGGTGATTGACGCTATTCTTGCCATGAAGAAAGACAGCGGAATCACGATCATTTTGGTTGAACAAGATCCAGAGACTCTCATCAAGTTGGCGGATCGTGTAGCCGTGATGAACAAGGGTGAGGTGGTGGTAGTCGATGAGCCCTCTAAAGTATATTCAAGAGGCGACATCAAGAGATTCATTGACCTTCCAGAGTTGATGGAGCTTATAGGTCCAACCGGAGAGATGGGTGAAAAGTTTGCACCCGAGAGAGTCAAAGGCTTCAAGGTAAACAGAAAGGAAAATGAGAAAGGAAAGGTGCAATTGCAGATCAAGGGACTCGAGTACCTCTACGAAGATGGAACCAGGGCCCTAAACAATCTGAACCTGATCATACACGAGGGTGAGTTCCTTTCTCTCGTTGGTCCAAACGGATCCGGGAAGAGTACGATCTCTAAAATAATCTCGGGAAACCTGTCGGGGTGGAAGGGAAAGATCAACTTTGAGGGTGAGGATATCTCAGGAAGAGGCAGGAGAGAGAAGGGAAGGAAATATATCGGATACGTTTTCCAAAACCCGGATCAGCAGGTTCTTCAGGGAACCGTAAAGGACGAAATATTTTCTAGTTTGAGCAAGACAGGTATGGACAAAGGTAGTTTACAGGACATAGCGGAGGATGCCTTGAGGAAGGTGAATCTAAGGGACAGGATGAACGATGACATCAATGCCCTCAGCAGAGGAGAGAAGCGCAGGCTTGCTCTTGCAAGCGTCATCGCTACAAAACCAACGATGCTCGTAGTCGATGAGCCTGCGACGGGACAGGACTACAAAGGTTCCACAGAGATTATGGACCTGCTCGCGGAAATCAACAATGGAGGCGTCACCGTAGTAATCATAACCCATGACATGAGGCTGGTTGCAGAATATACGAGGAGAGCCATCGTGATGAAGGAGGGAGGAATAATATTTGACGGCACTCCGGAGGAACTGTTCCAGAACGACGAACTCATGGAAGAATCATCCCTGGCTCCACCACAGCTCGTCAGGATTTCGAGGAAGCTGAAGGATTCTGGTGTGTTGCAGGACATACTTCTCAACGCGAGGGAATGGCTTGAGATGTTCCGTTTCGAGAGCGAAAAGAAGAACTTTGTGGCACTCAAATTCGTCGATTTGAAGCGGTATGCAAGGGAACTTGCAGCCGACATCCTGAAAAGGTTCGGGAGACCGGAGAGCATAGTGTACATCGAGAGAGGCGGAATGGTGATAGGGAGACTCCTGAGCGATTTTCTATCCGTGAGGAAAGTGTATCCACTGCGTGCGAGCTATTACACCGAAGATGGCATTCCAATGACCCACGTTCACATAAGTGACTTTGAATTTTCCCTCTCGAAAAGTGAGGGTTACACCCTCCTAGTAGACGACATCGCAGACACGGGGAAGACACTCAAGGCCGCTAGTGAGGAACTGAAGAAGAAAGCATCGACAAAGATAGTGACTGCAACCGTTGTCTACAAACCCCAGTCCGTTTTCAAACCTGACATATATGTGTACGAAGTCGGAAACAACACTTGGATCGTTTTCGATTATGAGGAGATAGAGACTCTCTCGAGGTTCATGCGCAAGGACAACAAGGAAGGACTAAAGTTCATGGAGGACAATTTCTAGTTTCAGTCATCCATACCAATATTTTCGAATGACTGCGACGTAAAGCTAAAAGTAATGGTATCAATTACGTTCTATGCCAGAGATAAAGGGAATAATCACACCTGCTGTCACTCCTTGGAAGGGGGACACAATTGACTACGATGCTATCGATGCTCTTATGGATTTTCTGGGGAAGATTGGCGTTACCGGAGTGTTCCCGATGGGATCGTCTGGAGCCACTCCTATAATTTCCGCTGAACAGCACGTGAAGGTGCTGGAATATTTCATGGACAAGAAGAAGCCCAACATGTATTTTCTCGGAGGAATAGGGAGGAATGCAGTGGACGATACTCTTGCCATGGGGCTTTTTGCAAAGGAACTTGGAGTCGATGCGGTCTCAATCGTTACACCGTACTATCTCAGAATGTCGCAGGAGTCCATCTACAGATACTATGAGAAACTCCTCTCCCAAATCGATATCCCAGTCTTGATTTACAATATTCCGCAGAACACTAACAACAACATCGAACCACAAACGGTCCTGAAGCTGAAACGACAGTTCAGCCAAGTAGCCGGGATAAAGGACAGCAGTGGTGTTTTTTCCAATTTCTCGACCATGATCGATGTCGTTGGAAAAGAGATAAAGGTGCTGCAGGGTCAGGATGATCTCCTACTCCCATCACTAGCCATGGGGGCAGCGGGTGGAATAAACGGGACATCAAACTTCTCGGATCTATCGGTAAGGGTATACAACGAATTCCAGAGTGGCAACTTCGCCGCTGCAAGGAAGATTCAGACAGTCCTTTCGGAACTCAAGAAGCTTACCAACTCGCTCGATTTTCCACAGGGTCCAATGGCCGGATTCATAGAAATGGTATATCACAAGGAGACCGAGAGTCCCTTCCCGCTAAAGGACATAGATCCGGAGACTAGGAAGAACTTTGGTGCCAAGGCAAGAGAGATTTTGAAGAAAATTGAGACGTAATCTATAAGTTGTTGGTTGAATATTAGAGGATATGGAGACATACGGCGAGGCTGACAGAGTTGAGGATCTAAGGGCCCTGAATTGCGGAGAGCCGTATATCTACATCAAGGGAGCAATACGACTCGCATCCAGGGAACTCAAGCCAGGTCAGATCCTGATGCTCATTGTACCAAAGGAAAAGTGGACGTTGCAGGATGAGACCTTCAACACAATTCTCGAAATGAGCAAGTTCGAGGTTGTAGAAAGCAAATACGATCTCAACGTCGTTCACAAGCTGAGGAAGCAATAGAGATGAGATGCTATTTGTTCATGGTCAGTCTCACGGTCACCGATAGGTCGACGATATGTGTGTTAGAGGAGAACATCAAGACCGCCCTCGAAGAATTTATCGACGTTGATCCATCCGACAGGTGGACCGTGGAAGAACTGATCTCAAGATTTGCGAGGAAAGAAACGGTGACGAAGGATGATGTTACCGTGGGATATGTCTTGCTATCTGCGCCAGAAAAGACTGTGGAAATCAGTCTCAAAGAAGAGGGTACAAGAAGCGTTCTAGAGGGACTGAGAGAGACAGCAGAGAGACACGGATTCAAGCTCGTGAACTGAACAAATCCAACAGATCATCAAAACTGTTGGCGACTTTGTGATCACTCTCGAAATCAAAGTCACTGAGTTTTCCAAGTCCAAAACTTACCCACACGGCTCTCATCCCAACCTCATGGGCGCTCTTGACGTCGCTTGCACGGTCGCCTATGTAGTATATCTGTTTCGGGTCTTTCCCGGATTGATCTATGATGTACTTCAACCCTTCGACCTTGTCCTCTATTGGCAGGTCACCACCCACAATGTACTTGAACTCAATTCCTGGGAAAAATCGTTTCGCAATCTCAACAGTTAGCCCGAAATTCTTCAGGGTCAATATTCCCAGCTCATTTCTCTTCTGGAGTTCCTTCAATACGGAGGGAGAGTTTCCCATCGGTTTGGTGTCAAGAGCAAACGTATTGAGATAGCAATCAACATAACCCTTCATTATTGCGGGGAGGTCGACGTCAGAAACTCCATGTCTCTTCAATATCTGAGTCAATTTGAGAACTCCAATATACTTGGGAACGTCGCTAACATCATAGCCGAATTTGCCAGCCGACTCTTGGAAACACCTGACAATGGATTGCTCTGAGTCTATCAACGTTCCATCCATGTCAAATACCAGCAGGAGCCCCATGAAACGCTATAATATTCTATCATAAATTCGTGCTTGTATCGGAGAATTATACTGAAAAGGTTATTAACTTTACTATAATAACCTAAGAAGGTGGAATAAGATGGCTTTGCTAAAGGACAAGGATAAGCAATATCTAAAGGACGAATTCAAGAAGAATCTCAAGAACGAGGTAAAGTTATACGTGTTTACCTCAGATGAGGATTGCCAGTATTGCGATCAAACGGTCGAAATAGCCCACGAGTTGCAGGAGACCTCTGATCTGATCAAGGTAGAGAAACTGGGACTGGGATCGGAAAAGGCAAAAAAGTGGGGAATAGAGAAAGCTCCAACCACAGTGGTTACGAGCAATGGCGGAACAGAGCACGCAAGAATTAAGTATATTGGGATACCGATGGGTTACGAATTCTCCTCGCTCGTTGAAGATATAAGGAGAATTTCGAGGAATGACCCCGAATTGGAACCAGCCATTCAGAAGAAACTTGAAGAGATCGACGAGCCAGTCACGATACGCGTTTTCGTAACGCCTACCTGTCCGTACTGTCCGAAAGCAGTTGGTACAGCACACAGGTTTGCGCTTGCAAATAAGAACATAACAGGGGAAATGGTCGAGGCCACCGAGTTCCCGGCTTGGGCCGATGAATGGGGCGTTTCTTCTGTACCGCACATAGTGATAAATGGAGACGTTCAGTTCGTTGGAGCATATCCAGACGAGAACTTCGTCGACTATGTCCTTGAGGCGTACAAGAAAAAGAGCAGCTGAACGAGCAAAGGAAAATCGTAAATTTTTAATCCTCCAGAGCATGGAGAGAAAGAAGGGGGCCGTAGCTTAGCCCGGTAGAGCGCCTGGCTCATAACCAGGTGGTCATCGGTTCAAACCCGATCGGCCCCACTATCTTCCTAGCTCTGTTTTTTGAAAATGAAAATGTACTCATGTTTGAACACGTAAAATCCGCCAGCAAGAGCCCTGTACCTCCATAATTCCTTTTGATCTCTCTTTGCTCTCGTATCTTCAAAATTCTTCGTTACGATGCCAATGAGCTTGTAACCATTTTTCAAGACTTCTTGCATCATATAGAAGCCGAGAGGGATCCACTCTCCGTTTTGATACTTGTCTCCTGCAATCAGTGCAAGATATCTTCCGTCCTGCAGAACTGGATAGGTGCGCTTTACAACTCTTCCAAACTCTACAAGGAATTTCTCTACAGAAGCTGAGTTAGATAGGTCCCTGGACTTATCGCTAAACTTGATTATATCAAAATAGGGAGGGTGCATTATTGTCAGTTGTACTCTTGATGCACCGCTCTTCTTACAGAGTTTGGAGAAATCCATTCTTGTACTGTCCCCGTCCTTCAAAACGGTCCTGACTCCAAAATCGTTAGACTCACTTGCGATCAGGGAAGCGGCTCGACTTTTCGTTTCCTCACTTAGCTCCACACCAATCCCGTTTCTTCCCAGACGGACGCATTCTATCAACGTAGTTCCGCTCCCAGCGAATGGATCCAAGACCCAGTCCCCTCTCTTCGTGTATCTGAGAATTAACTGGTGGGGAATCTGTGGAACGAAATTTCCCCAGTACCAGCCGAGGTGGGATCCAGAAGTGTCTCTCTTATCGAATGTCCAAAGGCTGTCGGTAAGAATGTCATCATACTGTTTCCACCTGTGCAGATTTATGTCGTTTATTCCGTTGGTTTTGTTCCCTGTAAGTGACTTGAGCAGCCTGTTGGTATAGTACTTCGCCCTCTCTAAAGTCTGAGCATCGAGAATCTGAACCAAATCTTCCTTCAAAGGAAGGTACGATCCGGACGGGCCATTAGAATTGGACTCTGTATCTTCGTACGACGTCTCTGCAATCTCCTTGACCTTCCTCCTCAGCAGACCTATGCTACGGCATTCAAGTGCTTCCCCTAGTGAGTCAACAATATTGGTGTTCCCATGGGGTTCTCTGGAAGAGTCTTGATTCGGCTTAGTTCCACGTCTCTGGGAACCAGAAGATTTCGGTACCATCCTATGATTCATCAGCTTCTTCTATTTTAGAATATTCAGTTCTTAGGAAGACACCTGAAAATCGATCCTAAGCCTACTTGCGGAACTGGGCGATAAATTCCCAGTCACTCACTCAAATTTCGAAAAGACTCATTTCTGCTCAGTGTCCCATCCGTTGATACTTACCTCTGCTGACGAATTTCAGGTACCCTTGATCCCTCAGAACTTGAAGTTGTTGTCTGATCTTATCTTTGAC
>JAJYMI010000020.1 GCA_021787125.1 Thermoplasmata archaeon
CTCTATAGAATAGTCAAGTTCCTTCACATCGACTTCGTTCCATTCACTTTCAACGGCTTTCCGGTTGGACTCTGGATCGCCTATTTCATAGTCGCAGTCGTTGAGGTCGTACTGGTGTTCGCGTTCTCCATGCTTGCGGTCATCATCATAATTTACGTCTTCAGAAAATACATGGCAGATGTCCAGAACAGGATCGGCCCTAACAGGGTCGGACTCTGGGGAACACTCCAACTTATTGCAGATGTGTTCAAGCTCATACAGAAACAGGACATCATCCCCACGGCAGCCGATAGGACAGCGTACAAGGTCGCGCCCTATCTGGTGTTCACACCGGTGATCCTGGGGTTCATACTGATACCATTCGGGAGCGTCTCAATTCTGAACCTGATGGTTGTAAATTTCAACTACACCATACTCTTCCTGATAGCATTCATGACGATAGCCCCGGTCGGAGAGATAATCGGCGGTCTGGCGTCTCACAACAAATTTTCACTCTATGGTGCACTTAGATCTGCAGCACAGGATATGGGATTCGAAGTGCCGATGCTGATATCCATCATATCGGTGATCGTACTCGCAGGCAGCTACAGCGCAAACGACATCGTGACTGCGCAGAGATTCATCCCATTCATCGTACCAGAAATATTGGGCTTCATAGTCTTCTTCCTCGCAATGATAGGGAGGCAGTCGATACCTCCATTCGACCTACCAGAGAGTGGTAGCGAACTTGTGAGCGGATTCTCAACGGAGTACAGCGGCATGAGGTACGGAATATTCTACATGGGCAACTTCGGGTTCATGGCACTGGCCGCGTTCGTTGTCGCTGTCGTCTATCTGGGCGGTTGGGAGGGGCCGATCTTTCCCGGAACGATATGGTTGATAGTGAAGGGAGCTGCTTTCATATTCATATTCCTGTTGACGTGGATATCGCTTGGGAGAGTCAGGATAGACCACCTGTTGCAAATGGGATGGAAATACCTGCTTCCACTGAGCATCATCAACCTGTTGATAAGTGCAGGTCTGGCCCTGTATCTCGGAGGTGTTTTCTAGATGTCTGATGCTGAAAAATTCCCGGGACCGCTTCAGGGAATCCCTGGAGTAATAAAGGGTGTCTGGTCTGTCTTCAAGCAGGGTTTCAGACCGAAAGTTACGAGAGAGGTACCGGAGGAAAAACTCGAGTACCCGACTAGAGCGACCGGAAGGGTCTTCCTTAACCCTGAGACGTGCATAGGCTGCACGCTCTGCGAACAGATATGTCCAAATGGCACAATAAGAATGGTCGATTTCCATCACGACAAGAAACCAGAATTTGACAAGAAATATCCCAACAAGAGAGAGATATACCCTAGCGTCGATGTGTCTACTTGCGTCCACTGCAACCTGTGCGAAGAGATATGTCCTACGGGTGCAATCACGCTGGAACCTGAGGTCGAGGAAGTTCATTTCGTCAGAAAGAACACCAGATACACACCAGAACAGCTCGAGAAGAAGGAATCGGAACTCTGGGGGGAGGAGAGACAATGATCATCTTTTACATACTTTCATTGCTTGCCATAGTCGCCGCAGCCCTGGCCGCTTCCAGCAAGAACCTTCTGCACTCCACTCTCTGGCTGACCTTCCTGGTCGTCGATGTGGCTGGCATATTCTTTTACCTGGAGAACTTCTTCATTTCTGCCATCCAGATTCTGGTATATGCAGGTGCGATTATAACACTGATACTCACTTCAGTGATGCTTTCCAGGAGGTATCAAGATGCGGAATAAGTTTGCGCTCGTTCTATCGATACTCCTTTTCCTGATCATGCTCACGTTCATCCAGTTCGGCGTTTTTCCGAACGGAACCGTTCCTGTAAATACAGGCACTCCCAGCAGTCCTGGGATTACGCAGTCTCTGTTCACAACGTATCTCCTTCCGTTTGAGATAGTCACTTTCCTTCTCGTCGCTGCAATGCTCGGTGCAATGTACCTTGGTGAGAGGGGTGAAGACAAATGACTCTATCTAGCATCTTGACGGCACCTATGAACATAGGAGCCGTGGAATTTCTATCTATAGCGATACTTGCGATTGGGATCTATTCCTTCCTGAGCTCAAGAACTGTGGTAAAGGCGTTGATATCTGTCGAAATCATGATAAACGCCGGACTGATCAATCTCATCAGTGCATCAAGCTACTACGGCAGTGCTGGAGGAGCTGACATGACACTGTTCGTACTCGTGATCGCTGCGGCAGAGACCGTGGTCGCGATGTCACTCTTCGTTGCTGTCTTCAGAAAGAAGGGATCGGCGGGACTCGATGTCCTCAAACTGTTGAGGTGGTAAAATGGATCTATCTACTATCCTGACATTCCTGATATTTGGACTACCCCTGATTGGATTTCCATTCGTGATCGGAATAGGCTACATCAAGAAGAATTACTCGATGTACCTTGGCACGGCACTGATATTCTTCTCTTTCCTCATCACACTCTACCTCTTCTTCTCCTACACAGTCAATGGGACGGTCATCCAGTACAGCTTCAACTGGCTGCCCTCACTCCCTGCGATAATCCCACTGGGAGTCTATGCTGACAACCTGTCAATGATAATGGCACTGATGGTCTCCTTCGTAGGATTCCTGATAATACTCTTTTCTGTGGGATACATGAAGGAGGACCCCAACAGGCACGTCTTCTTCGGGGAAATGGTCCTCTTCACATCATCGATGCTCGGTCTTGTCCTGGCCTCTTCCCTCCTGATGCTGTTCATCTTCTGGGAACTGGTCGGACTGTGCTCCTATCTGCTCATAGGATTCTGGCACTACAAACCAAACGCAGCATCAGCAGCAAAGAAGGCATTCATTGTCACAAGGGTGGGAGACGTATTCTTCATCGCAGGAATCGGAGCCGCCATTCTGTATTCATCCGGAGGCGCACTGTCGATCAGTGGGCTCGGTGCGATCCACCTTGAGTGGCAGAGGACTATCGTCGCACTGCTCCTGTTCGGAGGTGCGATAGGAAAGAGCGCTCAGTTCCCACTTCACGTCTGGATACCTGATGCGATGGAGGGTCCTACCACTGTTTCTGCCCTCATCCATGCAGCCACGATGGTCACTGCTGGTGTCTATCTCATGGCGAGAGTATACTCAATTGACACAAGCCTGCTGACTCCGACTGCTTTGACGGTCATACTTTACGTCGGTGTGGTGACGATCATCCTATCCGGGCTGATAGGTCTCGTCGTAAACGACATAAAGAGGATCCTGGCGTACTCGACCATAGGCCAGATAGGGTACATGGTCGCTGCACTTGGTCTGGGTCTTGGAGTGACAAGTATCGGTCTGTCCATCTACCAATTGGAAGCTCACGCCTTCTTCAAGGCACTTCTGTTTCTAGCGGCTGGATCAATCCTGCACGCAGTAATGAACGTGAGGGACATCAACAAGATGGGTGGCCTGTGGAAGAAGATGCCGGTCACGGTGACAGCAATGCTGGTTGGGGCCCTTGCACTTTCAGGATTCCCTGGATTTGCTGGATTCTTCAGCAAGGACAGCATCATCACTGCGAGCTATGGTGTCTCCGTCTTCGCTTGGTCTCTGCTCGCAATAGGCGGTTTCCTGACAACGCTCTATGCGTTCAGAATGTTCTTCAAGGTGGCACTTGGAAAACCCAGGAGTGACCCTGCAGAACACGCACACGAGTCGAGCTGGATTATGCTCATACCAATAGTCATCCTGGCCGCATTCAGCGCCATATTTGGAATATTCCAGCAGGGCTTCTATGATTTCGTTGAAAACAAGCCCGTCACCGGTGCGTTCGGAATAGCGCCACTGACGCTCACCGACATGGTTCCGGTAATACTGATGCTGGCAGGAATGGGAATTGCATACTATGTCTGGGGAAGAAATTCCACGATACCCCAGAAGGTAACGAGTGGAGCGAGCGACTTCTATCTCCTTGTCAAGAACAAGTTTTACCTCGATGTGTTCTTCACGAACGTCATCGCTGAGAGGGGTGTCATTGGACTCTCCGCTGTCTCAGATGGTTTTGAGAGGAAAGCAATTGGTGGACTCGTCGATGCTTCAGGAAAACTGTTCCAGAACTCTGGGAAGGTGCTGCGGAAGATTCAGACTGGACTTGCGAGACAGTATGCACTCATAATCCTCATAGGGCTGATACTGGCCCTGCTTCTGCTCAGAATTCTCATGCTCTCTGGGGTGATACATTGATCTCTCAGATCAGCGATCTCTTCCTGGTACTGATCATCGTAATGGCAGCATCAGTTGTCATGAGGGGCAGGGCTCCAAGGTACCTGACAATACTCTTCTCTGGAGTCATACTGGTCTTTCTGTCCTTCAACGATCTGACTCTCACCAACTTCAACTATGGAACGCTGTCGATACTCTCCCTCACTTTCCAGCTGAACTTCGTCAGTTCTGTTCTCCTGATACTCATATCCATCATCGGAATATTCATCCCGTTAAGATACAAGAGCACTCCGGGATTCTTCATACTCCTCCAGTTTCTGTTCTTATCGCTGATAGGTCTCTTCACGGTCAGGGACTTCATAGTCTTCTACATATTCTGGGAAATGGTTCTCATCCCCTCGTTCTTCGTCATAGGCATATGGGGTGGAAAGAGCAAGAACTATGCAGCGATGAAGTTCTTCATCTACACCCACATCGGATCGGTCTTCATGCTCCTGGCAATTTTCACGATGTTCTTTGCAGAGGGAGCGTCAAACTTCTCCATGTCCACTCTGATCTCGGGCATAAGCACCATCTCCCTACCCTACCAGGCTTTCGTGATATTCGGTTTCCTGTTCGCTTTCCTGATAAAGCTTCCAACGGTACCGCTTCACTCCTGGATGCCCGATGCATACGTTGAGGCACCCACTGAGGGAACCGTCTTCATCTCTTCGCTGCTCTCAAAGATGGGAGCGTTCGGGCTTCTGGTAATATTCTCACCCATCTTCATGGCATCCTCACTTGCGGGAAGCACCCTCGTTCCGATCGCGCTGATGGCGCTTGGGATTTTCTCGCTGATCTACTCGGCCCTTGTCGCGCTGTATCAGAAGGATCTGAAGAGAATGATGAGCTACACCAGCATCGGACACATGTCCTTCATAACGATTGCTGTCGGGGGTTTCCTCTACCTGAACGGTTCCAATCCTCTCGCTTCGCAACTCCTCTACTACGGTGCCGTGTTCCAGCTGATCTCCCACGGGATCATAATCGCGATGATATTCTCCCTGGTTGACACGCTTGAGAAGGCTACGGGCACCAGGCACATTCCTTCGCTTGGCGGACTGGCCAGAAAACTGCCGGGCCTCTCTTTCCTAATCCTTGCTGCATTCCTTGCATCGGTCGCAATCCCCGGTTTCTCCGGCTTTGTCGGTGAAATATCAATCCTGCTCGGAAGCTATGCGGTTCTGAAGTTCTATCTGATATTCGTCCTGATCGGAGTCGTGCTGACTGCATCCTATCACGTCTTTGCACTGCAGAGGACCATCTTCGGACCCTACAACGAGTTTCTTGGCAACATCAGCGCAAGGAAGGAAGAGCTGCTGGTAGCTATCCTGCCGCTTGCGCTCATATTTGTGCTAGGAATTTACCCGGCCCTGATCTTCCACATATTCGACATCCATGCAATCCAATTCCTTGGAGGGATTCATCCATGATTATCTTAGGAAATTATGACTACCTTTGGAACGTGTTTGTACTGTTCATAGGGGCATTTGTTGCCCTGTTCGTCAGCCTTGTCACAGAGAACAGGATCGTGCTCGTGACGATAGGAGGAATATTTGCTGCTGCATCTCTGATACTGTCATTGCTCCAGGGCTCGACAGCCGTTTCCATAGGTAACGGGACAATCCTCCTTTCTGGCTTCTCCGAGCTGTTCTTCATAGCCATTCTGGTTCCCGGCCTCCTGTCCCTTGTAGGGATAGCGAAATCTCCGGTGAGCAAGAAGCCGGGCCTGATGATATTCATCTTCCTCGTCTCCCTTGGTTTCATGCTACTTGCGATAACGACCCACAACCTCCTCTTCATATTCGTTGCGTTCGAGGGTGTCTCCATTCCGACCTACGTTTTGGCCGCGTATGGAAAGTCTGACAGCGAACTCGAGGCGGCAGTGAAGTACTTCATCATCGGTGCATTTTCCACTGGACTGATAGTGTTCGGGATCTCGCTGTACTATATAGCGACGGGCAGCCTGATGCTCGGAGCTGCTCCATCATTCCAGAACATCTACTTCCTTGCCATGGGACTATTGGTGTTCGGGTTTGGTTTCAAGCTCGCAATCTTCCCGCTGCACGGCTGGGCGATCGATACCTATACGGGTACATCCAATCCTATCTCTTCCTACCTCAGCACGAGTTCAAAGATCATGACACTTGTAGTGCTCTTCAACATCTTCTTCAATTCTCCCTCCTTCTTCCCCTACCTGAAGATCATATTTGCCATAATCGCAATACTTACAATGACGTTCGGAAACGTCGTCGCTATCTCCCAGAACAACGTCAAGAGGATGCTTGCATATTCGTCCATCGCACAGGCCGGATATCTTTCCGTCGTCTTCCTCGCAGCAGGGACGGGAGCATACAATCTCGCAGTAATCAGCCTGTTCATGTACGCCCTCGCATACGGGTTCATGAAGGGTGGCTCCTTCCTCGCGCTCGACAGCCTGGGGAACTATGACATAGAGAACTTCTCGGGCATGTGGAAGAGGAATCCAGTCTTCGCAATCTCTTTCGCGATACTTCTGCTGTCTCTTGCAGGTTTCCCGGGTACACTTGGATTCATAGGAAAGTACTTCCTGTTCCTATCTGTACTGTCGACGGGAACACCGCTTGCATACCTGGTAGTGATAGTATCGGTGATCAATTCTGTCGTTTCCTTCTACTACTATGGTCGAGTCATAATGTACATGTTCTGGAGAGACGGTAAGAAGGAGAGGGTCCCGAACAATTACCTGCTCTACACATCCGCCCTCATGACCGTTCTGCTAGGTGTACTGTACTTCCTCGTCTATGCTTTTGCACAGAACATCATTCCAACGATAGCTCCAATCCTAGTAGGAGGTCTGTAGATGTTAGAAGACGCATACTTCCAGATGTACGAGACCGAGATGATAGCCGGAGAGGTCAAGAGAGCCGAGCACTTCCTTGAGCGAGCATCGAAGGGGAAGGGGTTCTATTCTCTGGTCTCCCGGGTGTTACTTGATGCTCTGAAGAACAGGGTGGAGCCCGAAGAGATAAAACAGAAGTTAATGGAAATTGAAGGAGACAGTGCGGAGAAGCTGGCCATCTACCAGCGGTTCCTTTACTCGATAAACAGGTATGACGTGGCGTACCCGAAGTTCGATTCAAAGAGGTGCAACGATAGATGACCGAGGACTTCGAGTTTCTTAGAGAACTGAAGAGAGAGGGGGAGGAAATAATATTCTCCGTGTCAAAGAAGAGAATGATGTTGATGAGCGAAGAGTGGGATAACTCAAGGACAAAAATTATGGAAGATATTTCACGCAAGTACGGAATAGACAGCAGACAGAAGTTTCAGGAGTTCAAAGAAAAATACAACCTCACGGACTACTGAAGGACTCTAGCGTCTTCAAATTCTCGTAGTATGGAACCTTCCTACTTGACTGCATGATACCCTCCATCCATGTATCGAGATCCAGTTCATTCCTCAGCCTGATCCTCTTAATTTCCCACAGACAGTTGTGACAATAAAGACCGGAGACAACAATGTCGCCGCAGATTAAGCAGTGGGAAGAAACCATCAGAAGAAAAGGATTGAGCGTTAATAAATTTTGTCTATTGGTTTAGAAAATACCGATGGAAGAATGATTCGATCAGTCGCTCCGTTGTGAATAATTAAGAGATCGGAAAACTATTCCCCCCATCTCTTGATGAGACCGTTTTCCACTCCTATTATGTCGAAGACCCTTGAGGTGACGAAACTGAAAAGATCGTCAATTTTGCTAGGACCGTGATAGAATCCGGGACTCGCTGGAAGGATGTACGCACCCGCTTCTGAAAGGGTCAAGAGGTTCCTGAGATGAATTGTGCTGAGGGGCATCTCCCTGAATACGATAACGAGTTTCCTCCTCTCCTTCAGGCAGATGGAAGCAACTCTCGTGACGAGGTTATCCGAGATTCCTGCAGCTATCTTACCGATCGTGTTCATCGAAGCTGGCGCAATGATAAATGCATCATACTTGTGAGAACCAGATGCAACGGGTGCTCCGAAATCCCCTTCATCATAAGACTCGTCTGCGTACCCTCTCAAGGTATTTTCATTCACCTTGCCCTTGAGCTCATACCTTGCAACGTCGAGCGCACCCTTCGATAGTATGAGCACCTTCTTGGAGGGAAGTTTCTTCAAGATGTCAACACCATATGCTATGCCAGACGCTCCCGTTATGGCAAGGACGTATTCCATGGTCGACAATAAATAAAAACTATAGATATTTTCTCAGGTCTTCTTCACTGAAATAGGCTGCAATTATCTTCTTGATGTAGTTGATCTTTTCAAATTCTGAGAGTTCCTGGATTGCATCCTTTACGTGACTGGACATTAGACTGATGGCCTTTTCGACCGCATCCTTCTTGTTTTCTCCCTCGTTTTCAAAGACGGATACGATGTTGGGTCTGTTGAATTTCTTGTCGTCGTTTCCCGGTCTCTTGCCGAGTTCGACCGAGCCTACGGAGTTTATCACGTCATCCCTGACCTGGAATGCGATACCCAACAACTCCCCTGCTCTTGTCAGTCTGCTGGTGAGATTCTCTCCCATCTTTTCGCTGATCGCTGCAATGCTTATTGAGGTCGATATAAGGGAGGCAGTCTTTTTCCTTGCAATGTCCATGTAGTTGTCGAGGTTCATTGCGACTTTCCTGCGCTGCGTACAGAAGTCCATAGACTCGCCGTCGCACATCTGGAATGCCGCCTCTGCAATCCGCTTAACCACACTCTCTCCATACACAGAAGAAAGAGCAACGGCCCTTGCGATAAGAGCATCCCCTGCAAGGATCGCGTTTTCTATTCCGTATTTCTTGTGTACAGTCTCTATTCCCCTTCTCACATCATCCTTGTCTACTATGTCGTCGTGAATCAGGGACGAGATGTGCAGGTATTCTATAGCTATCGCCAGATTTACAAATTTCAATGAGTTGAGTCCAACGGATTCGGCACCTACGAAAACTAGAGTAGGTCGAAGCAGCTTCCCATTTATATTCAGCAGATGGAATGTTGATCCTTCAAGGTTGGGACTGGAGAACTTCCAGTAAAACTTGCCACTTAGGTCATTCTTGACCTCTTGAAGGGCAACCATTGAATTTTCGCTGATGTGAAGCATATTCATAGGTATTCCTTTATCACAACAAAATAGTTAAATATTGTCTGATTAGGTATTTGAAGGATTGATGGCAGTAGAGGTCAAAAAGCTCGAGGGATGGTTTGAAAAACAGAAACTGATGAAGTTCCTGAAGAACGACTATGATAACTTCTATATGCTCTTTGACCTCGACAACTTCAATTTTCTCCTCGGTAGCAGCTCTTTTCTCTACTCCAAGGCAGGAAACGAGACGACAGGGGTCTTGCTGAATTATTATCACTCCACTGGGATAAAAGACATATGGCTCTACGGGGACAACGAATCTGCCGGATCACTTCTCAGCCACGTGGATAGAAGCAGCTCAGTCATTCACGTCAGATACCACGACAATCTAGGACTATTCGGTGATGCGCCTAAAGTCTACAGAGAGTACTGCATGGTCAATGAGAAACCGGCTGGAACTCACGACGATAACATGAAACTACTGACTCAAGACAAGTACACTCAATACGCCAAGTTGATTTCACAGTGGGAAAATACCAGATTCAAGACTATGGACCTAGAAGAATTCAGAAATCTTCTGAACTACAGTACCGTTTTTGGCTATTTTGTCGATGGCAGCCTAGCAAGTGTGGCTACACTTGGGGCCGTCTGGAAGGACTGGTTCGTCGTGTCTTCCGTCTTCACTGACCCTGCCTTGAGGAACAAAGGATACGTCCAGAAATTGATATCTTCGATGCTCGATCACTACAGCAACCTGGACAAGGCGATACTGTTCGTTAACAAGGACAATGGACCCGCCATCAAGGCGTACTCCAATCTGGGATTTCGAATTTTTTCTGAGGATCTCTGGGTGGACTATGGGACTGGACTTGTCCCCTGATCCTTTCTCCTGAACTCTGTTATCTTTCCGTCCTCATGCCTGAAAAAATATTCTATCTTTTTCTCTCCACTAGTTGCAACACAGTCCCTTCCCCTTGCGTAATTACCTTCGATAGAGACCGAATCCACATTGTCCCACCCCGTTTCCTTTTTTACCCTTTTGACCATGTTCTCAAATGCATCCGCGCAGATAGAACAACAGAAGAACATTCTTTCCCCTTCCACTTCTCTCCAGTATTCCCCCCACGTAGCGTCGCAGAGAGCACAGCCATCATAATTCCTTTTCATACATCTTCCCCCTTTCAGATCTTCCCTCTAAATAGCTGTAGAAATAATCCGCAGATCTAAGAAAATAAGACTGCACTTCCCTTTCCATATCCAACTGTTTAGCATAACTCTCCACCAATCTTAGTGCATCCCCGGAATGGTACTGATCTGCTTCGTAGCCTGCCTTCAGAAACTGAGTCGTTTCCTTTGTTATTCCTCCATTCAAGATCTTGGGATTGAAATAAGAATAATTTGCTCCATACATTTTCACATTCTTGTCTGCAATAAGTTCTAATGAATGCATTGAGACCATTGCGTCCAGCCAGTGTTCAGAGCTGCTTACGTGATCCCAGTATTTCAGTGCATTTTCTGTCTTCTTCAGGGGTTTGGAATCCATGACCGTTTCCCTGTTCAGACCCACTGATTCACCCATTTGCAATAGCAGTTCAATGTGAGGAGGTCGGCTCCCATCTCCAAAATACTCCTCAGAAATGTTATCTAGTTCGTACTTCTGAATGTCCCGGAAATCAGTTCTTGCTATGATGTAAGCACAGGATCTGACCCACTGCTTCAAGAAATGAAAGTGCTCCGTGACATAGCCCATTATCGTGTATTTGGATGGTTCTTGCATCTCGAGGACGAATATGTTTGGATCCTTGGAGAAGAACGTATTGACAAATCTTTTCTTAATCCAGTCAGCAAGTCCGCCCTCCGTGAAATCATAGAAACGTTGGAATTCGTCTGCTAACTTATCCTGCGGCATCTTCTTGGTTGATATGTACCTGTTTAGCCACATGACGTGCGAGGGATCGCTAGACGATGCCATTGAGAGAAAGTGGGCGGATAAAGAAGATAGATCGTTATCATTAAACTTCTCTCCGCAGACTGGGCAAATGTTCATTGGATTTTTAACTGAAGTGAAGTTATAAAGTTGTTGTCTTTATCCGAATCAATTCAAGAAGAAAAACAATATACTCCTGACCGATTGACAGCGAGCGGAGGTTGCCGAGCCAGGTCAAAGGTGACAGATTTAGGGTCTGTTCCCGCAGGGGTTCGCCGGTTCGAATCCGGCCCTCCGCACTCGGTATTCTGTGTCACAACTGAGAATTGTCCCAGATGATATGACTAACGACGTGTTTCCCCCCTACTACAAATTTAAATTGTCATCTACCGTGCAACTTTTCAGCAGCTACAAAAGTCAGTCCATTCCCTGTCAGAGCTTCTGCGGTTCTGTTCAGAGCCTCGTGTTTATCGAGGTAGTTCAAAAGAAGTTTTGGCATCAGTCCCTTTTCGATGATTTCGCTCTTAGGAATGAAATAGTCGAGTATGTCCGATGGGTGATCTCTCTTTCCGTCGATATCGGGGAACCCACCTTCGTGTTTTGCCCCTATGTTCTTGACATGATCGGCGAGGCCCATTAGATCTTCCATTCTGTCGTACGGCTGTCTCACTATCCCTCTGTAGGCTTCAGTAACGTGATGCTCCAGTCGGACTATGTCCTCGAATCCTAGAGAATTACGGATGTACGCGGCTGATTCTATCGTCTTGCGATCGACAGAGTTGGACAGGTTCAATCCAACGAGAGGACTCTTCCCGTCATTGCGACTGAAGAGCTTTGCAATCATCAGAGTCCAGAGGACTGAGTAAGGGTTGTCTGTACCCAGGTAGACCGATATTTTGAACTCGACATTGATCCCAAATCTGTGCAACCAATAGCCGAGCAGGACAGTGCCCGAGTTTATGTTGAGAACCTGAGGGATGCCGTACTCGGTGTAATAATGGAGAACCTCGTCTACCCAATCGATGGCATACTGGTTAGGTACTCCAATGCCTCCGAAATAACCGGTTATTGTGTCTGGGCCTCCGAGGTGCGGGTTGATGTATTCACCATCTTTCCCTAGGAGAGTCCCCTTAGTGTCAAGCGTCTGAACGTAGGAGGCACCAATAACGTTCATCGCTGCCGAAAAGGCTAGTATGTCTCCGTCCTCGACCTGCTCCCTCATTGAACGGACTCTGATGTACCTGGCGGGCATTAGCTCTCTCTTGGAGATTGATCTCTTTGCCTCTTCGATGAACCACTGGAAGAAGTTTGAACCACTGATCTCAAGAGTGACTGGGAATTCCTCCTTGAAATCGATAGAGCTTACCTTTTCTCCCAGTATCTTCCTTCGGTAGTCAGGTATACTTATGAATGCTTCAGCATCCTTTTGCTTTTCAAGCCATTCTATGTCCCTGGCAAATGGAGAATTCTTGGTGTTGAGCTTCCCAAGTAGGCTCTCTAGCCTACCATTCTCCCTGGCTCTGCTATTGATTTCTTCAACACCACCATATTTGTCCACGACGGAGAGAACGTTGTTTACAAGCGGATTATCTTTCCAGAGCAAAAAATCATTGATTTCTTCTAGGTGCTTCGCCTCTATCCGTAGGCTATTTCTTAGGTCGTTCAATACGTTTCTCCTCAAAGGATAGTGCTTAATAGATACTAATATTTCCTTCAAAACTTCAACGATTTGGACGCTTCACGGCTCATTATTTGAGGGCTCTTCCATTGTTTTGACGCGTCTAAATATTTGTGATCCGCTTTTGATTATTATTGAATTACATCGATAAATGACTTCAGCCCATGAACTTCTGCAAGAGAGATCTAAGAACGGTTTTTGATGGTTACCGAGGTAGATGAGAGTAATGACGGTATGACCAGCCAAAGAGATTACTTGGAAACACTGTCACTATTCAAGTTTATTGCATTTGAATAGTCGAAGTCCTTTATGATCTTGTATATCTGTCTCGTGTCCGTCCTTTCGATCTCTCCCATGTCGTAGAGCTTGTCAAGTATTGACAGATATTCCGTTCTGTTCCTGTAAACTGCGAACACGACGAAATCAATGTCACCACTGACATTGTAGATTGAAAGGATTCCAGGCAGCTTTCTGAGTTTCTCTCCAAGGGTTTCCACGTAGTTGAGACCGTATTTTCCCCTCACAAATATTACGACTGGATAATTCAGATCGCACTTCTCAACGTTCAGAGACGCTCTTATCCCTCCTATCAACCCCTTTTCGCCTAACGACTTCTTCCTTTTACTTATGGCGGATGCAGAAAATATTCCGATCTTTTTTCCGAGTTGAGAGTTTGACTGAGAGGCGTCGTTGGTGAGTTGTTTCAAGAGCCTTAAATCAAAAATGTCAGGAGGTGTCTCTTTGCGTCCGTTCATGGGAACTTAAATT
>JAJYMI010000047.1 GCA_021787125.1 Thermoplasmata archaeon
TCTGGGAGTTTGAGAACTTCGGAATGACTTTTCCAGGATACTACGCGCTCTATGCAACAAGGTATCTCGACGAGTTCAGGTCAAGGGAAGAGGATCTATGTGAAGGAGCAGTCAAGGCTCATCACTACGGAAGTTTGAATCCTTATGCTCAGTTTCAGAAGGAGACGACAGTAGAGGAGTGTATGAAGTCGAAGTACGTATCGAGACCTCTGAAACTAATGGACTCTTCGCCGATCACAGACGGTGCCGCTGCGGTGATTCTGGCTAGAGGGGATGTCGCTCGTAAGTTGACTGACACCCCGATCTACATTGAGAGTCAGGGGCATGCGACGGGGACTGCGTACATCGGGAGGAGAGACGAATACACTGGATTGGAGGCGAGTCGAAGGGCCTCGGAATCCGCGATCAAGGGAGCGGGACTGGATGGGATCGGAAACAATTTCGATCTGTTTGAGGTTCACGACTGCTTTACGATAGCAGAAGTGATGGCATATGAAGACGTTGGCATAGCAAAGAGGGGAGAGGGCATCAAACTCTTGAGGGAACACCAGACGTATCGGGACGGAAAATTCCCGGTGAACCTGGACGGGGGACTGAAGTCCAAGGGGCATCCTATAGGAGCAACCGGAATAAGTCAGGCCGTGGAGATAACCAAGCAGCTGAGAGGCGATGCGGAGAGTGGAAGGCAGGCCGATATAAAGAAGGGAAGGGCGTTGCAGCACAACGTCGGTGGAACAGGTCACTACGCATATGTTACAATCTACTCAAGGGGTGATTGAATGCCGAACGAACAGGTTCTGGAAGACAGAAGGGTTCTAGAACTCAGGTACAGAATGCCCATCTCTCAGATATACAACTTTTTCACGGGTCTTGAAGAGGGTAAGGTTCGGGGCACAAAGTGCAGGGACTGTGGTAGAATGTTCTTCCCGCCGCAGACCGACTGTCCCGTTTGCATGAAGAAGAATATGGAGTGGGTAGATCTTGATGGTGAGTCGACTCTGGAGACATTCTCGATCGTCGAAGTGACTCCTACCTCATTCACGAGCGAGGGCAGTTACGTGGTCGCTGTCGGTCTGCTAAGAGAGGGAGTGAGAGTGCTCTCCTGGCTAAACGTCACCGACAGAGGGAGCATCAAAATCGGAATGAAGATGAGACTTAAGGCGGTAAAGAAAAAAGAGGGATACTTTAGCTACGAGTTCTTTTCATATTAGCTAAAGTCAATTTCTCAGACAGGAAAAGAACTCAGATCAGTTGTAGACTTTCTCTTCCTCCAGCCTAAAGTCAAGCGCGTCTTTCTCTATGTCCCGTTTGGTAACTCCGTAATTCTTGTCTGTGAATTCCTTGACGAATTCGTGTTGGATAATCAATTTCATCACTTCGCTGCTGCCAGTCCAGATAAGTCCGAGCCTCGAGTCTCTAAGAAGTCTCTCGACCGGATAGACTGTCGTATAGCCAATTCCTCCCAGCATCTGCATAGCATCATTGACTATCTTCCACATTGCCTCAGTAGAGTGGAGCTTTGCTATCGAGATGAGTTTCCTTACGTAAGCTAGATCGACCTTTCCCCTTTCCAGCTGGTCCGCTGCCTTGCTGGCAACGAATACCATCGATGATGCGCTTTGCAGCAGCGCTATGCTCTCTGCAAGCTTGAAGCTGATACCCTCGTGCTCTACGAGTTTCTTTCCGAAAGACTCCCTCCTGAGGGCATAGGAAGTCGCGACTTCTATTGCGGCTGTACCGACTCCTATGGATCCGGAAGCTGTGGTCAGTCTTTCCGGAACCATCATTCTGTTGAATATCTCGTATCCACCATTGAGTTCGCCTATCAGGTTCTCCTCTGGAATCTCTGCGTCTTTGAAAACTATCCTGGCTGTCCCTCCACCCTTGTTTCCCATAAGGCCATACATCGTCTCAACTTTCAATCCAGGTGTCTCGCGATCCACTATGAATGCACTCACCCCTCTAGTCCTCGACTTTGCGCTCTTGTCGGTGAGAGCGTAGGTTACGAAAAAGTCCGCTCCTTTACCGCCCACTATGAATCTCTTCTGGCCGTTGAGGACGAATTTGTTTCCACGCTTTTCTGCTGTGGTCTTCATCATACCGAACAGGTCTGAGCCCCCAGATGGTTCGGTGATAGCTTCGGCACCATACTTGCTACCACTGGTTATTCCCTTCAGATAGGTTTCCTTCTGCTCCCTGGTTCCAAATCTGAATACGGGTTCTCCAACAATTGTACCTAGGGAGTACATGCAGCTGAGAGTGAATCCGAGATACCCCATTTCCTCCACTGCGGCCGCCTCTCCAGTCCAGGTACTGTCTCTTCCTCCGTACGCTGCGGGGAACCTCAATCCCACAGTTTTCGCCTGCGTGGTCATGTCTATGAATTCCCTCGGGAACACAATTTCTTCCGTTTCTATCTTTCTGATAAGTTCGTGAGGTATCGATTTGACGGTCTTCCTCACATCGTACTTTGTCCTTCTTTCGTCATCACTCAGTAGAAAATCTTCCATTGTTATCATCCTCTGGTTTCTGACATTGCTCCTGATGCAATATTCTGGTTGGATAAAAATGGTGTCACTGAGTTTCTCGGATATCTTTAAAGACGACGAGCGAGGGTGCGAGTTTTGCTGCATCGCATAACTTCAAAACGGTTTGCTTATGGCATTCAGCTTGAGAGAAAAGGTCACTTAAAAATATTAAGTTGGTTCATCAGCGCTAATCGGAATATTTAACTATAGGACTACTTTTAATATTGTGGCTCAATCGTTAGAAGACAGCAGAATATGGTTGAAACTCTACGACAAGGGAGTTCCAGCAGATATTGAATGCAATGTGGGGAAGCCTTATGATTTCCTTAAATATAGCGCAGAGAACGTCCCTGATCGGCAAGCAGTGATATTCTTCAATTACAAGCTTACGTACAAACAGCTGAAAGATAGGGCGGATTCTTTTGCATCATTTCTGAAGATGCTAGGCGTCTCCAAGGGAGACCGGGTGGCAATTGACCTTCCAAACTGCCCCCAGTACATCATCGCTTTCCAGGCAATAAACAAGATCGGGGCGGTTGTGACCCAGATCTCTCCGACCTACTTTGAAATGGAGATAGAAAGAATAATCGAGGATTCGAAGTCAAAGGTATTGATACTGTTCGACGACCTCATACCAAGAGTGGATGGGATCATCAAGAAGTTTCCGGATCTCGTCGTTGTTGCTACGAGTATTGAAGATTATCTCGCTTTCCCTCTGAACTCTCTGTACAGGATGCAGAGAAAGAGAAACAAGAAGTTTGTCGAAATTCCTCAAAAATTCAGGAAGTTCACTGAACACACTTCGTTCGCGGGCCAGTCAGAGGAAAACAATGATCCGAATTCCCTGGCGGTCCTTCAGTATACGGGTGGAACGACCGGTGTTCCTAAGGGTGCGATGCTGACAAACAAGAACCTGGTCTGCAACACCATCCAATCAGTGGCGACCCTACCCGGACAGGGCTTCGGGAAGGATGTCATGCTAAGCGTGATTCCCTTCTTCCACGTATTCGGTATGACCATTGCTATGAATTTTCCGATCCGAATAGGTGCGACCATGATTCTCCAGCCAAAGCCCGAAGTGGAAGGCATACTCAAGCTGATCAAGAAGTATAAGCCTTCCTTCTTCCCGGGAGTCCCAACTCTCTATGGAGGGATTCTCTTGAACAAGGAAATCAAAAATGTGGACATGAAATCTGTACAGTACTGTATATCTGGCTCGGCACCTCTGCCAGTCGAAATCATCGAAAAGTGGGATGCAATTACGGGAGGTCATCTGGTCGAGGGCTATGGTCTCACAGAGGCTTCTCCAGTCACGCACGTGAATCCACTCTATGGCAAGATCAAACCGGGATCGATAGGAATTCCAATACCTTCGACGTATGCCAAGATAGTTGATCCAGACGACGGGACAAAAGAAATGCCAATAGGCGCTGAAGGCGAACTGATCGTGAAGGGCCCCCAGGTGATGCAGGGATATTACAACAACCCAGAAGAAACGAAGGGAATGTTAAGGGACGGATGGCTACGTACGGGAGATATCGCCAAAATGGACGAGGAAGGATATTTCTACATAGTTGACCGAAAGAAGGATCTGATCATAGTTGGAGGATTCAACGTGTACCCGAGAGAAGTTGAGGAGATACTGTACCAGAATCCTAAGATAAAGGAGGCAGCAGCGGTAGGAATAAAAGAAGCTGCCCACGGGGAAGTGGTCAAGGCGTTCGTGGTACTCAAGGATGGAGAGACGGCCACGGAACAGGAGATCATTGATTTCTTCCAGGGGAAGATTGCCAAATTCAAGATTCCAAGGTCAGTGGAATTCAGAAAGGACCTTCCAAAGACCCTCGTCGGGAAGATACTCAGAAGAGAGCTCAGAGAGGAGAAATAGGGTCCGACAGTGGATCCGGGCGTCTGCTGAAGATAATTGAGTTGAAGTGAGAGAGTGGCCGAAGTTGAAACTTGTACTTATATACGGTCCTCCAGCCGTGGGAAAATTAACGGTCGCAAAGGAGCTTTCCAGGTACACAGGATTCAAGCTGTACCACAACCACGTTTCAATTCAGGAAGTTGAATCGATCTTCGAATTTGGAACACCCCCATTTTGGAAACTTGTCGGTAAATTTAGGAACGAAATGATCAAGACTGCTGTAAAGGAGAGGATAGACACTATTTTCACTTTGGTCTACGCCAAACATTCCGATGACGAGTACGTGACGAGTCTCAGGAGATTGGTTGAGTCCTCGGGAGGAAGGGTCTGTTTTGTTCGTCTTTATTGCAGCAAGGAGAAGCTGCTTGAGAGGGTGGAGAACGGTTCACGAAACGAATTTGGAAAGCTGACATCAAGGGAGGAGCTACAATCTATGTTTGAGAGATTTGACCTTTTTGGAAGAGTGACAGGGGCGAGAAGCCTGAGCATAGATACCTCTAACTGCACTCCAAGAAAAGCAGCGCTCAGGATTGCTTCTCATTATGGGCTTCCCAATGAGCAATCCTCTCCAAGGCCTCATAACGGTCTCTGAACCAAAGAATTCCACTTCTTCGTGCACTGCGTTTGACTCTTGGCGAACTAAGCAGTGCGCTATTGATTGCGTCACGACTCGTTCTGAATATCACTTCTTAGAAACTGGATAACCCTTCTAGAAAGGGAATCTGGAACCTCTTTTAGATAACTCCTCAGCCTAGCTTTATCAATCTTTTGAGCAATGGATTGCTGTGCCTCTGCAGGAATCTTCACTCTATAGTAGAAGAAGTCTATCAAGGTTTTTTCCACATCCGAAACGGGGATCGAAAAGTCGTAATATGACACAAATGTGAATCCAAAGAACATCTTCCTATCTATTCTTCTTATCAGGTAATTTCTCCCCTCGAATTGGCGCAATCCATTCCTAACCCTTTTTGGGGTCAAAATGACCGGGTTTGTTTCCTGTTCCCACAGGCCTCGCAACGAAAGTGCATCTTGGAGCCCGTAATAGAATGGTTGAAACCCAAATCCAACTAGTTGTACTTCTTCGTGGAAAGTGTATGCTCCTCTTGAAATCCTGAATATGCGTCGTGATTCCTGAAGGTTGTGAATTAATAGCTTGTGATAACCCGCCGATGCCCCTCTATTCAGTAGGAACGTCCTAACCTCCCTCGAGGTGAAGGCGGGTCTTGATTCAAAATGTGAAGTTAGTTCTCTAATATATTTCATCTTACGACCCTCTTGAGTTCGATTACCATCCCTTCAAATGTCGGGGGAATGCCGCTATATACAATGGTCTTCAGCACTTGTTCATCCACCGGTTTCCCAATTTCTTTGAGGAAAGTGAGGAAATCTCTCTTCAATGCCCCTAAATCACCAATTATCCCTACAAGATGATAGATATCATAAATGTCTCTTATAAACCTCCTGTCCCTATATGCTTCCATTTTTTCCCTAATCAATTGTTCAGGTGTAAGTGACAGTACTTCAATGTAACTTCCATCTACAAGCTCAAATTTGGATACCTTTCCAATCTGCGTAGAGAAGTGGTTGATCTCAACTCTTACCTCACTTCGGCCATTTGAGACTGACGAGTATATAACCCTGCCAGTATCCTTTAGTTTTCCGATGGTCAGGCCTCTTGAAAGAATTGCAGTAGAGAAGTCCCTCACGGAATCAGAGAAACTTTGTGAATAGAGATCGATATCCTCTGAGAATCTCTTTCCTGAATAGCATCTCCATATGGCAGTCCCGCCGTGGAGGACCGCATCGTCCACAATAGAATATATGATGTCTACTAACTCGTCTTGAAGGATTGCCACCTCTATTTGACTTCTTTTCTTCAGCTGTTTGCCTAAAGGGATCCTCATAAGTCTTGAATAAACTGAAGATATATATATGTATATCTTCAGTTGATTGACATGTGGTACAGTTTAGATACATCCGGAAGCCAACGACAGGCACATCTGTAGTTAATATCATATAGGTGTCATTTTAAGGAATTGAATCAAGAAGCAATCTCGTCAGAGCTACTTCAAAATACGAAGAATGACTTCGAAAGCATTGTAACTTCTGGCGGGACAAGGATAACTCGCCCTTCATTTGTGTTCTAGAATCTCTCAGCCTCTCCTCGATATTCGTAGAGCCTTAGACCCATATCAGGAGATACGAAATGAATAGGTCTTTTTGCACCGTTCTGACGTATCTCTTCTCTGCTCTACTCTTTTCGGTTCTGTGCTTCTTGAGATAAGCCTCAAGTAGTTCGCCCGAGACGGGGTAATCGGAGGACGCTAGACAAATCCCGCCTTGGACTCGAAGACCATAGTAGCAAGCTCTTCCATATCATTCTCTTCGCTGTGGAACAGTACGGAAAGGGCCATTGAATCCCTGTAAAACTTTTCTATCCCGAAATCCTCAAGGTATCCGTACCCCCCATGAATCTGAAGCGACGTCTTGCTGATGTCTTTGGCGAGGCCGAGAGCCTTTTGCTTCAGGAACATGGCTTCCTTCCTGTTGATTGGTGAGGACAACAGGTCGTGGAAATATCTCTTCAGAATGTCCATTTCCGCAATCAGAGAAGTGAGGTCGAATGCCAGCGGCTGGAAGTCCTTGAGGTAGTGTCCGAATGCCGTCCTCACTTTCGCATAGTCTAGAGCCTTCTGTGATACGCCTTCGCTCATGCCTAGGGCTATTGCCGCTATGGGTATCGAGAAAGACTCGTACATCTTTCTGAGGACTTTCCTTCCCTCTCTTGCGATTACTTCGTAATCACTCGAATCAACGATGATGCTTGAGAATCCCACGCTCCTAAATCCCAACCTCTTGTGCTTCTTGCCAACGGTGAACCCGGATTTCAACAGAACCAGTTCTCCCGAATTCAACAAGGTCAAGACAAAATCTGAGTCGCTTCCCAACACAAATTCCTTTTCTCCTTTCACTCTGCCATTATCAATCTTCAGGTTACCGTTCTGACCTTCAGCCATCAGAAGGTCCGAAAATGTTACCGTCCCTGACTTGGATCCATTCCCAACAGCGTCAAGAATTCCCCTTTCCTTCGCGAGTGTAGAGAAAGCATTTGCAAGCAACACCTTTACTGCCGATGCGGGTGCCGATTTTGCAAGATTTTCTAGAACGACCGAGAGCGCCTTGACATCAGAACCAGTAGCATCGCTCTCCTCTGCCATCATAGAAAAGAATCCCTGATCGGCTAGCATCTTGATGAATTCCTTTCCCATGACCTCGTTTTCGAGTTTCAACGAATTGTTATCCACATATTTCGTATTGAAGTCCTTGACCGTATTTTCAAGGATCTCGTACTCTTCTTCCATCCCGTTCACGCTCCCCCTTCCTTCAGCATCATCCTCGTGATAATAAGTTTCTCCACCTCAGTGGTACCCTCCCAGATATCAAGGATCTTTGCGTCCCTGAAGAATCTTTCAAGGTCACTCGTCAGTCCGTGAAGTGACATCAGTTCCATGGCTCTCCTCGTGGAGAAAACGGCGGTCTCTGCTGCGTAGTACTTCGACATGCTCGTGATTATCGGATTTGGAGTGAACTTGAAAAGATATGACGCAGCCTTGTAAGTCAAGTTTCTCGTTGCCTCGACCCGCGTCGCTATTTCTGCTATTGCAAGTTGAATGCTCTCCTTCAGCTCTCCCGTTTCAGACAGCTCTCCATATTTCTTCGAATATTCGACCAGTCTGTCGAGGGCTCCGTGCGCGATGCCGAGCCCCTGAGCGGCCACATAGATTCTGCTGATGTTGAAGAACGTCATGATGTAATAGAATCCCTTTCCCTCCTCGCCGACCATGCTTTCTTTTGGAACTCTCACGTTGTTGAATATGAGTTCCGCGGTGTTAGTTGCCCTCACTCCAAGTTTTCCGTGCAGCTTGTTTATGGAGAACCCAGCGCTCTGTGAATCTACTACGAAGACACTCAGTCCCCTGTGCTTCTTCTCCGGGGAAGGCGGGGGAGAAGTTCTTGCCAGGACAAGGAAGTAGTCCGCTATCTGTCCGTTGCTTATGAACATCTTGCCTCCGTTGAGAATGTAGGAATCACCATCCAGTTTAGCCTCAGTCTTTATGTTGGCAACGTCCGAGCCTCCTCCAGCCTCCGTTACTCCAAGGCCCAGCGTCTTTTGTCCAGCAAAGACTGGGTTCATGTACTTCTCCTTCTGTGCGTCATTTCCAAAGAACATGAATATCTCTGCTCCAAAGGCAGAGATGGTCACAGATATCCCGAGCCCTGGGTCTCTCCTCACTAGCTCCTCTATCGTCACTAAAACCTTCCAGGGGTTGGAAAAATCCAGTATCTTCTCCCTCTTTGAAACCGCAACGATGTCAGTAGGGAACCTCTCCTCCCTATCAGCCATCTCTGCTACCTCCTCCGTGAAATACTTGTCTGCAAACTCTTTCGCCTTGACGATTGCGTCTTTGGCGTCATCATTCAATTCAAAATCCATTTTTTACACCCTCTCCAGAATTGTCGAATATCCCTGTCCACCGCCTACACAAAGCGTGGCCAATCCTCTTTCCTTCCCATTCTTCCTCAATAATCTTGACAGAGTACCTGCGAGTCTTGCACCAGATGCCCCAAGTGGGTGTCCTATCGCAATGGCTCCACCATTGACGTTGACCTTGTTCCTGGGAATATTGAACTCTTTCATTGCATTCAGGACAACAACTGCAAACGCCTCGTTTACCTCCCACAGATCAATATCGTCCGATTTCAGGCCTGCATTTGCAAGCGCTTTCTTAGATGCCGGAACCGGTCCTTCTCCCATTATGGATGGATCGACTCCTGCCCAACCGAACGAGCCTATCTTTGCAAGCGGTTTCAGTCCGTACTCCTTTACCTTCTTCCCCGAAGCGAGCATAACAAGAGACGCCCCTGCGTTGAGTGGGGAAGAATTGCCAGCCGTTATTGTCCCACCCTCTTTGAATGCTGGAGGAAGCTTTCTCATCTGCTCAATCGAACTGTCTCTTCTGACCGACTGGTCCTTGTCAATGACCCTGGTCTCTCCCTCGAACTCCACTTCTATCGGCAGGATTTCGTCCTTGAAGTATCCCTCATCCTGCGCTCTTGATGCGAACGATTGACTCTCGTACGCGAACTGATCCATTTCTTCCCTCTGGATCCCCTTCAGTTTAGCCAGTTTCTCCGCAGTCAGTCCCATGTAGAATCCGGTCTTCATATCGTACTTCATGTACTCGGGCCGCAAGAAGAGTTTGAGATTTGGGCTGACCATGGGATTATCACCGAGAGGGACGTGGGTCATGTGTTCCATTCCACCCGCGAGGACGATATCCGAATTCCCCGTCATGATTTCCATTGACCCGACCGTGATCGCATTCAGAGAGGAAGAGCAGGCGCGGTCCATTGCCATCGCAGGGACCTCTACAGGAAAACCAGCCAGCAGAAGAGGTTGTCTCCCGCCATACATCCAGTTTTCTCCGACCTGCAGGGCAGAACCAAATATCGCATCATTGATCTCCTTAGGCTTTACTCCCGTCTCCTTGATTGAATCCTTCATGAGTTCGGCGAGAGCTTCGTCCATTCGAATGCTGTTAAACACATCCTTTGAAGGATCGCTAGGTTTAGATTTCGAAAAGGCCGTTCTCTTATAATACACGAGATAAACTTCACTTTCTTTGCCCGACATTGAGACCACTCATCCATACAATTCTTCTATATAATTCGTGGCGCTCTTTTGGTCGAAAATATTTTAGTTCGCTGAAAGATAGATCTGAAGTTCTCCGACATAACCTTGATCCGGCGGTTTTAGCGTAAGCAAGATGCTCTGACTAGAATCGCCGGATATAGAAAATGGTGTAGCGGGTGTCGATGAAACTATGTCAAAGTTTCCGCTCCCAGTTCCAAGCAACTTGACAATGTGGGTCGCGTTGCCACGGTTCTTCAATTCAAGGTAAAAGTGGAAAGATTCTCCAGGTGTAAGCGTCTTGAAATTCCAACTGAAATTCTGGACTGCGGGTCCCAGGTATCCCGAAGTGTTACCCAGATACTCAATGTGAACCTGGACACCTAGAACGTTCGTCGTTGCTACTGAATTTAGCGACAGAGCAAAGAAAACGGACATCGATATTATGATCACTACAATACCCACAGCCACAACTCGTCTTCTGTTCCTGTGTTTTTCTTCGGTGATCGGAATCTTGACAGGTTCCATTGCAGTTCACCATCAGTATTCCTTTCAATTTAAAATAGGTGGCTCTTAGGTCAACAGTCTCAATGCATTCGCTATTCCCATCCGAAAAAAGTTATTATTATGAAGGGGTTTTTGAAATAGACCTATAATGGCTGGAGGAATAGTTAGTCCGACCCTCGTTTTTGTACCAGAACTAGAACTCGTAATACTCTATGTAACTTCATTCTCAGCAGCAGCGTTTGTACTTTATTGGTGGTACAGGTCATACAGTCGACTGGGCATCAAGATCAGCGAAGTTCTGGGCTACATCCAAAAGAATTGGAAAACGATGGTCAAACAGGCGCTCAGCTACGGTGCCTTCCACAAGAAGACCGTAAAGAACACCTACGCTGGGGTGATGCACCTCCTGATCTTTTACGGTATGCTGATCCTGTTCATCAGCACCGCGCTTATTGCACTGTCTCATGACTTATTGAAACCGCTCTTTCACTTTGGAATACTGACAGGGGCATTCTATCTCAATTTCGAGGTATGGGCAAATCTCGGTGGTATTCTGTTGTTGGCCGGTCTCGGAATGGCTCTCTACAGAAGGCTGGCCAAGAAGATAAGACTCGAGTCTCTGTTTGACGATTACATCCTGATTTCAGGAATCATGATTCTGTCTCTGGAGGGATTCTTACTAGGTGCACTCAAGATCGCTCTCTTCAGAAACTGGTTTGATATTTACAGATTCATCGAGTGGTACCTGTCATACGTGTTTCCGCACGGTATGAATCTGAACTACGCGATAACGGTCTACAGAGAACTCTGGATGGTCCACATACTCACCGCTTTCGTGCTCGCTATCTACCTTCCATTTTCCAAATTTTCACACATAGCACTCTCGTGGACGAACGTAACCATAAAGAAACTTCATCCGAGGGGGGAACTCACAACGCCCTTCCTCCTCACTGAAGCACTCGAATCTGGGAACCTAGACTTCACGGTTGGCGCAAAGGAAGTCGTGAATCTCACGACGCCTATGAAGATAGACTCGCTCGCGTGCACGAACTGTGGAAGGTGCGAGAGAGCATGCCCTGCCGTTCTGGCTGGGTCTGACCTGGATCCGAGAGTCGTGGTTCAGAACGTCAAGGCCGTTGTGTACGACGGAAAGGTCCAGATGGTTCCAGGAATCCTCACCGAAAATGCGGCCTGGTCATGCACGACTTGCCAGGCCTGTGTTGAGGAATGTCCAGTGCTCATCGACCCTCACTCGTTCGTAATTGAGTCGAGGAGAAACTTGGTCATGGAAAACAAACTGACCAAGGAGATGGGACAGTATTTCAACAACCTAACCAACACACAGAACCCCTACGGAAACTCTCCTGCAGATAGGGACGATCTTCTAAGGTTTGGACCAAAATATGACGCTACCAAGGAAGTGCTCTATTGGGCCGGATGCATGGGAGCTTTCGATCCAAGGGGAAAGAAGGTAGCAGAGACGGTAATGGGGCTCCTGAAAAAGGCAGGAGTGAATTTTGGAATCCTAGGCTCCGAAGAAAAATGCAACGGAGAGACCGCAAGGAGAATGGGGGAAGAAGGAAGGTTCCAGGAGCTTGTGATTCAGAACATAGAGACGTTCAAGAAGTACAATGTGAAGAAGATAATCACTGCGTGTCCTCACTGCTACAACACGTTCAAGAACGAGTACCCGAAGTTCGGTCTTAATGTCGAGGTTGAACACCACTCAGAATTCCTAGCCGATCTGGTGGAAAGTGGGAAGTTGAAGGTCAAGAAGAAAGATGAAAACGTCACACTTCACGACCCGTGCTACCTCGGGAGAGTGAATGGTGAATACGACAACACGAGGTTTATAGTCGACTCATCAGGGACTCTGACAGAGATGGAAAAGTCCAGGGAAAACAGTATGTGCTGCGGTGCAGGTGGAGGCAACTACTGGTACAAGGTGAAGAGTCAGGACAGCATTTCCCACCTGAGACTGCAGCAGGCTCTTGATACGAAGGCTGGAAAGCTTGCAGTGGCCTGCCCATTCTGCAACGCTATGATGGACGATGCCTCCAGAAGCATGGATGCGCAGAACAAGATTCAGATAAAGGACATTGCAGAGATCATTGCAGAGGGTCTGGAAGATTAGCAAGGACTTGAAACAGGCAATCAATCCGTCGTCGAAACCCGATTTCTCAATATCGACTTGTATATCCCTATCGCGTACAGCAAAGTCAGCCCAAAGTCGACGGACAATCTGAAACAAAAAAATATAAAGTAAATGTATCATTAAAGGGCACCGGGTGACTTAATTGCCATACAATACAATAGTTCTGATAAAGCAGATAATCGACATAGATCAAATGAAAACAAACTCAGCCACAGGTGAACCAATCACAGAAGGGGTTCCCATGAGGGTTGAAAATCTGAGCAAGAATGCAATAGAGGCTGCAGTTAGGATAAAGGAGAAGTTCGGAGGGAAAATCACTGGCATCATATTCGGAGGAGAACAGGCAAGCAGCGCTATGAAAGAGGCTTACGCTATTGGAGTAGATGAGGGCATAGTAATTAAGGGATACAGAGGCAGGAACCCCTCAGTCACAGCGAGAGTCCTTTCAGACAAGATAAAGACTCTCCAGTACGATATGGTAATCCTAGGGAATCAATCCGCCGACGCATATACGGGCCTTCTGCCTGGGAAGATATCCAACCTTCTGAACGTACCACTCCTTGGTAATGCGGTTTCGATAGATCCAGAGGACAGAGAGGTAAAGGTGACCAGAGTATTGGAAGACCACAATGTCGTCCTGAAGAGCGCATTTCCAGTAGTGATCTCAGTATCGCAGGAAATTAATGAGCCAAGACTGCCTGCTGTCCTTCAGATCATAAAGGCGGGGAAAAGAGAGATAAAGACAGAGACTGCCACTCTTGCGGATCCGTCCTCCATCAAGGTCCTCTCTGACAGGGCGCCGAAGAGCGAGAGAAGGAAAGA
>JAJYMI010000083.1 GCA_021787125.1 Thermoplasmata archaeon
CCCTTCCTCTCCCTTCCTCTTTCAGCACGAAAGAGTTTGCAAGAGAAGTCTTCACTAACAGTTCATCACCGAGAGTAACCGAAGTGGGCTCTGGAGACAAAGGGGACACCACGTACTTCTCCATCACTGATACTGATGGAAACAGCATATCAGTGATTCAGAGCAACTATATGGGTTTCGGATCTGGAATAGTTCCCAAGGGGACCGGTCTGGTACTCCAGAATAGGGGGAGCTACTTCAGCCTGGATCCAAGACATCACAACTCCCTCAAGCCAGGAAAGAGAACTTTTCATACTCTGTGCGCAGGGATGATCGAAGACGAAATGGGATACATAGCATCCGTTGGATCCATGGGAGGTGACATACAACCTCAACTTCACGTCCAGTTAATGCTGGGCTTGATGAAGGATAGAGCAGATCCTCAGTCGGTGATTGATAAACCCCGGTGGGCGTTCCCCTACACTATCTATGAAAAGCCAAACTCTTTCATCACCGAATCGGACAATTACGTAGAAGAAATCAGAAGAATCTTCCCTAACAGGAAAGTGAACAACATCGGGTTCTCTTCTCAGCTAGGGCATGCGCAGATCACTGCCAGATTGAACAACGGTACTGTTACAGGAGGATCTGATCCTAGAGGGGACGGTGTATCCATACCGATCACCTTTTGAGGTGTCACTTTGAATGAGGTTAGAGATGGTCTATTAGACTTATGTTTCTTTGGTTTCACTAATTTATGAGTATATAAAACAAAATTGTACCTGTTCGAGGAATTGTTAACTACATGAGATTAAATAGTGATGCTTATGACGCCTAGAGCGAAAGTTATCATTGGAGTCGTGATAGTCGTCGTAGTAGTTGTCGCCGGACTGGGAACGTTTTATGCGTTCTCCAACCACCACACAACACCAACAAAGACCGGTGCAACTCTGACGATTGCGAGCACTGCAACTCCGACGTCTTTGGATCCTGCAGTAGCTTTCGACACATATTCGGTCCTTTTTGATGACCAGATATATCAGACTCTAGTGGGATATGGCACCAAGACTGTAGATGGGACAACTTACGGGGCATTGACCCCAGTACCGGAACTTGCGACCAACTGGACTGTTAACTCGAACGGGTCTATACTTTTCAATCTCAGACACAATGTCACATTCTCGAATGGTGATGCATTCAACGCAACAGATGTACAGTACAGCCTTAACAGGGTCGTCTCGATGAGCCAGGGCGATTCCTTCCACGTGGCACAATTCCTTAACTCCAGTGGGATACATGTCCTTGGAACTTACCAGATTCTGCTTGTGCCGTCGGCACCAGATCCGTGGTTCCTGAACCTGTTCCAGCTGTGGGTGACAGACATAGTTGATCCAACAGTCATAAATGCTAATGGAGGAGTAGTAGCCGGTCACGTCAACACGTATATGTCAGACCATGCCATTGGTACAGGACCATATGTACTGAGCAATTACAGCACTTCAGAGATTATTCTGACTGCAAATACTCACTATTGGGGTTCCCAGCCAAACGTTACCAAGTTGGTATTCCTTCAGGGAGGCAGCCCAACCACACAGGAGACTTCACTGCAGTCAGGATCGATAAATGTAGCCTTCAATATACCTCTGAACCAGATGAGCACCCTGAAGAACAGCAGCAATGTCAAAGTTCTTTCTGGGCCGACCTCCTCAGAATACTATATCGGTCTGGATGAGAACGTAACTCCATTCAACAATGTCGACGTAAGGAAAGCGGTCAATTACGCAGTCAATGTGACCAACTTGGTTGATTATTCTACGTACGGCTATGGAGTTGTACTAAAGGACGCCATGGCTCCGTCGATAGAATCTTACATTCCCGCCTTTGCGAACTACACTTACAACCTGACAATGGCTAGACAGTATCTGGCACTGGCAGGATACAGTCACGGATTCAACACATCTTTCTACTACGCGGCCGGGGATCCAATAGGCACTCAGCTCGCTCAGATCCTACAGTCTGAACTCGCACAGGTGAACATAACGGTAACTCTTGAGCCAATTGCAGCTGCAACGTACAATGCTCAGGTCGGACTGGGGCACTACCCCATGTTCTACGATGGATGGGTCAATCTGCTAGCAACACCAGATGATGGACTGAGACCACTATTCAGTTCTCACAATCTTGGAATCTACGGAAACTATAACTATTTCAACAACAGCACGGTAACCAAAGACGTGATACAAGCAGGCAAACTCTACAACATGACACAGAGAGACGCGCTATATGAAAATGCACAGCAAATACTAGCTAGCCAAGCAGTGGAGATACCGCTGTTCAACCTTGAGAACGTCATTCCAACAACGAGCAATGTGCAGAATCTCTATATCTACCCAACATTCGATATATTCTTCGATCAAGTGACCGTGTCGTAATGAAGGGGTTCAGAAGATTCCTAGTACTGAGGGTGGTGTCGCTTGTTCCCACCATCTTCGGTCTAATTTTATTAACTTTTTTTCTTACCCATATAATTCCCGGAAATCCAGCTCTTATTCTCGGAGGTCCGGAGGTCGTAAGCAATCCAGCTGAATTAAAGGTGCTTGAGGCAGAATTAGGCCTCAACAAGCCCCTATACGTTCAATTCTTCATTTATCTTGTGCAACTCTTGCACTTCAATCTTGGTTATTCCTTCATACAGGGACAGTACATAACGTACGAACTCGGGGCAAGGTTTCCGCCTACGATAGAACTGGCGGTAGCTGCAATGATCATAGGTGTGCCAATTGGTATATACGCGGGAATTTTTGCTGCTCTAAGAGCCAATCAGTTAGGGGATCATGCGGTCAGAATAACATCACTACTGGGCATCTCAATGCCAGTCTTTTTCCTGGACCTTCTGCTGATAATAGCGTTCTTCTCCGATCTTCATTTAGCCCCGTCTCCCTTTGGACAACTCTCACCTCAACTTGGTTATCCCCGTTCGATTACCGGGTTCGTCATTCTGGATAGCCTGTTTACAGGAAATATCACGGACTTTGCAAACGCAATATGGCACATAATCCTTCCCGCCGTCGGTCTTTCATTCGCAATAATTGCTGTCTTGGCGAGAGTCATGAGGGCAAGCATGCTTGATGTTGTCAACAAGGACTATATGAGAACTGCATTTGCGATAGGCCTACCAAGAAACATACTGATAAGGAAGTATGCACTCCGAAATGCCCTGCTACCAACAATAACTGTAACCGCCATTCAGATGGGGGCCCTTATGGGAGGGGTCGTCCTGACCGAAACCATATTCTCATGGCCGGGCCTCGGACTGTACACCTATAATTCCATTCTGAGCCTTGACTATCCAAGCATAATGGCAGTGGCCATTCTTTCTGGAGTCGTGTTCGTGTTGATAAATTTCCTCGCAGACATTCTTTATGGGGTTGTGGACCCCAGGGTGAAGTACTAGGTGATATGATGGACAGTTTTGCTGGCAGAATGAAAGAAATGAGAAGGTCTAGATCTGCAAGGAGTCTATCCGTACCTCTGGTGCTCTTTCTGAAGAGCAAGACCGGTCTAGCGTCGCTGTTGATTCTCCTGTTTTATATAGTCCTCGCATTGTTCGCACCCCATATCGCACCCTACAATCCACTTCAGCAAAATCTTAGCCACAGTCTGCTTCCCCCCTCTCGTTCGCACTTAATGGGCACAGACGATCTGGGAAGGGACGTTTTCTCGAGAATAGTCTATGCAATCAGACTTGACCTAGAGATTGCCTTCATCTCCGTCAGCATTGCATATCTGATTGGTGTACTGGCCGGAATCGTTGCAGGTTATTATGGCAAGATAGCAGACAATGCAATCATGAGAGTGATGGACGTCTTTCTCGCCTTTCCGAGCCTTATATTTGCAATCGCAATTTCAGTCATCCTGGGGACGGGCTTTCTATCCATCATCGTTGCCATCACTGTGACCTCAATTCCCCTATTCTCAAGAGTCGCACGCAGCACAGTACTGTCAACCAAGAACGAGCTGTACGTTACTGCTGCCCTATCCCAGGGAGCATCAAAGATTCACATACTATTCAAGCACATATTACCTCCATCTATCGCTCCAACTCTCGTACTCTATGCACTCGGTCTTGGAACGGCAATCAACGTCGCCGCTGCCTTAAGCTTCCTTGGAGTTGGGATACATCCTCCCATACCTGAGCTAGGGGCAATGATCAGCGAGGGTCTTACATACGTTCTATCTGGACAGTGGTGGATATCCGTAATGCCCGGACTCTTCATCGTGTTCATCGTAATCGCCACGAACATGATGGGTGACACGATAAGAGAAGTGAATGACGTTAGTTTGAGGAGATGAAGATGAGTTTTGAAGATTATCTGCTGTACGTTGACGATTTATCCATAGAATACACGATCGGTTCTACTAGGATATATGCAGTCAATCACCTGACTTTCGGAGTGAAACAGAATGAATCGATCGGCGTCGTAGGTGAAAGCGGTTGCGGAAAATCCACTTTGGCCATGGCAATAGCACACATCCTTCCACCCAATGCGAGGGTGACATCGGGAAGGGTGCTATTCAGAGGACAGGTGATAGTGGACTCGAAAATGGGCGCATCATATTCAATCAGGTACAGTGCTAAGGAGAGAAAGATCGAAGACCAGCTGAAAGTGATAAGGTGGAAGGGAATATCTGTCGTATTTCAGGGTGCACTGGATTCTCTCAACCCGGTACACACCGTTGGAACGCAATTATCTGACATATTCATCTACAAGGAAAAAATGTTAAAGGGAGAAGCAGAGAAGAAATCAAAGGAACTTTTGAACGTTGTGGGCCTAGAAAACTGGGTCTACGATGTATACCCTCACCAGTTGAGCGGGGGCATGAAGCAGAGGGTGATAATTGCGATGGCTATCTCACTGGCGCCATCGCTCATCATCGCAGATGAACCTACCACATCCCTAGATGTCATAACGCAGTATAGGATCATCGAGGAGCTGAGCAGACTCAGGAAATCTCACGGTGTTGCACTCATCAATATCTCTCACGACATGCCTTTGATCTCAAGGCTCTCCGATAGACTGATGGTGATGTATGCGGGCAGAATTGTGGAAAAACTCCCATCGAATAACTTCCTAGTCAACAGCCACCCGTACACTCATCTTCTCGTAAATTCTATTCCGAGAATTGAGGAGGATCTCTCAGAAATACTTCCAATCAAGGGAGCGCCACCGAGACTGAGAGAGAAGATAATCGGATGCCCGTTCTATGATCGTTGCGACTACAGGGAGGAAAAGTGCAAGGAAGAGAGTGCAGTGGACCTAATAGAAACTTCCAGTAATCATCATGTCGCGTGCGCTGTTTTGCCAGATTTTGAACGTGCAAAGGTGCTGGAAACGAAGGCAAATAGAGCAGGCAACCATCATGGTTTCAGTTCGGAACCAGTCCTTGAGGCCAGTAATCTTACGAAAACATTCGAGAAGAAATCAGGACTTAGGGAGATAAAGACTTCCAACGACAATGAGATAGTGGCAGTGGACAGGGTGAATCTCAGCGTTGCAGAAGGTGAGATAGTCGCACTGGTGGGAGAAACGGGGAGTGGAAAGACAACGCTCAGCAGACTGCTTGGTCTCCTGGAGACTCCATCGAAAGGTGAAGTCAGGCTTAAGGGCGTCTCGGTCGAGTTGACTCAACGTCCGCAGGTCAAGGAGCTAAGAAGAGTCGTACAGACCATATTTCAGGACCCATTCCAGAGCGTGAATCCGAGGTTCTCCGTCTACGATGCAATTGCAGAACCCATAAAAGTAAACGGGAAGGTATCAAGTACAAAAGAGAGCAACGAAACCAAGGTCGAAGATGATAATGCAGGAGATGGCCACAACTCCCCACGATCCCAGCTGGATAATCTGGTGAGGACCGCTATGAATTCTGCAGAATTGCTCCCACATGAGGACTACATCGATAAGTTTCCCCATCAACTGAGCGGAGGACAGAGGCAGAGATTGTGCATAGCCAGGGGGCTCATACTGAACCCGAAGATCCTGATTGCAGACGAACCGATTTCCATGCTTGACGTATCGCTCAGGGCTGGAGTTCTGAATCTGCTAAAGAAACTCAGGACGGAACGGGGAATATCAATACTGTATATTACACACGACATAGCCTCTGCGAGGTACCTGAGCGATAGGATCTACGTCATGTATCGTGGAGAGATCGTCGAAACAGGTACAACGGAGGAGTTGATAAAAAAGAGCGCACACCCCTACACCATAGCACTTCTACTCGCAAGCATCGGGGTAGAAGGATCAATATATGAAAAACTGGGAAAGAGAATATTTGTACAGAGTGAGGAATCAAACCCCATCGGATGTAAATTTGCAGATAGATGTCAGTTTGCTAAGGATATTTGCTTTGAGAAGAGACCGGAATTGAAAGGAATTTCAGGTGACCATTTTTCTAGGTGTCTTTTTTCAGAGGAAATACAAGGCATGAAACTTACTGATGCGGTACTGAAGCGTGCGGTAGCTCCAAAGAACTAAGTTGTTGACTCAGTGACACTGATTGACGTGGGCCAGCTGAGAGTCTAGGTTGTGCACTACAGACTATTTTTCCGAGCATTTCAATTGAACACGTTTAACGAAAAGTAGATACTTTCTCCTTTTGATTTGTTAGTGTTGGTTAGTTATGAGTCTCGACACGAATGACCTTATCAGGTTGGAAGTCAACTACCGTGGAATTTTTCAAAAGACTCTCGCCAAGCACATTTCGACAGATGTAGTATATGTTGCTCACAGCGAAGGTAAGACGGCATTTTCGAACGGGAGGTACAGTGATGATCCACAAAGGAACGGAGTTCCTTGTGCTAATTTTGCGTACATCTCGAAATCGCTCTCCGAAGAGGACCTTGAGGCAGAGGCTAGCGCAGCGATGGACATAAAAGAAGCTGAACTCGTGATCGTTTTAGACGACACAATGGTCAAGGGGCTTGAACCGTGGGGGCACTACGGTATAAGGCCGATAAATGAAAAGGTCATTTCGGGCGGAACGATATTGTTCGTAAGCTCGCGGACACCCGCGGAACTGTCGAAACTGTTCGAAAGAAAGTCATTTAGTTACAGAATAGCAACCATCAGGGGAGAGGCGAGCTTCTCCGGACTCTGGTATTTCAGGGACGATATGACGGATGTGCGCGTACTCGGTGCAATTGCAAAATTAAATCCAGGTATAGCATCCATTGAGAGCGTTCTATCATACGTGAAGAGTAAGTACAAGTCTGACCAAAAAGTCGAGGCTGCAAGGACAGCATTTGAGGAGGTAACCGTTGCAGAAGTGACTCCAGAGGAAGGAATTGTCTGGCCTTATCCTAAGCCTGTCCTACCCGGGTGGAAAGAGTTCGAGGAAGGGACAGTAGTGCGAGCAGTGAAACGCGGATTCTCGTTGGGTCCACGGGGGCAAAACAGGAACACGGACTTCAAGAGAGGGACAAACAGAACTCAGAGGCCAGTGGTTAGATTTGACATATGTACCAAGTGCACTCTTTGCTGGGCTTCCTGTCCCGACGAGGCATTTGATCCAACCAAAGAAGGATACTACGATGTCAACTATGAATACTGTACGGGATGCGGAAGGTGTGCAGACGTCTGTCCCGTTGATGATTGCATAGTAATGGTGAACGAAATGAATCTTACTAGCAACGAATCGTTCTACAATCAGTACTTGAAGAATCCTTCGTCATATGTTGAAGAGATCGAATCTATCAAGGGGAAAGAGAGGACGATCCCAGAACACATCACAGGAAAAGGGAACATAGTCAAGAGAGTGGAAAAACCGAAAGCCTTCAAGGAGGTGAGGTAGTTGAGCGCATCAAAATCTGAGTCAATGTTTGAAATGGAAGAATTAATGACCGGTACGGATGCAGTAGCCCACGCCGTAAGACTCGTGGACGTTGACGTCTTTGCTGCTTATCCCATCAGACCATACACCGGTGTCATGGATAGACTGGCTAGATTCGTAGCAAACGGGCAGCTCGATGCAGAATACATCATAGCCGATGGAGAACACTCACAGTTCGAGATCGGAAAACACGCATCTTCAGTTGGAGCAAGGGCGTTTGTAGGAAGCAGCGGGACCGGTTGGCTATACGCGATGGAAGCTATAGGTGTGACTGCTACTGACCGGCTTCCGGTGGTCGCCCTAGTGGGAAACAGAGCTCTGGATGATCCAGGGGCATTTGGAGTCGAGCACAACGACGCCCTACTCGTCAGAGACTTGGGGTGGTTGATCGCGTGGGCTTCCACAGCGCAGGAAGCACTCGACAACACTCTCATTGCATATAGAGTGGGAGAGGATCCAAGAGTAAGGATGCCAGTAGCAATTGCAATGGATGGAGGATATCTCACCCATTCAGAACATCTTGTCAAGGTTCCGTCCAAGGAGGCAGTGAAGAAGTTCCTTCCACCCTATTCTCTAGGTGACAGGGTACTGCACCCAGACAATCCAATATCCATCGCTCCTCAAGCCAACGAGGATTGGGTCATGGAGATCAGGAGACAAAACTATGAAGCAGCAAAGAGGTCGAGAGGTGTCATCATCGATGCGTACAGGGAGTACGAAAGTGTTCTTGGCATCCACTACGACAACCCGTTCATAGAGGAATTAGACGTTGAAGATGCAGATGTGGTATTGATCGGTATGGGAAGTGCATCTGTGGTTGCAAGGTCTGTCGTCAGAGAAATGAGAAACGAGGGAAAGAGAGTCGGATATCTGAAGCTGAGATGGTACAGGCCTTTTCCATCGGAGGAGATCAGAAAGTCACTGAAGAATGTCAGAAGCGTGGGAATTTTGGATAGGAACTTTGCTATGGGCGCACCAGACAACCAAGCGATCACCTCGCACGACATCAAATCCAGTTTGTACGAATCGACAAACCATCCGATTGTCACGGATTTCATTGCTGGACTGGGGGGACGCGAGATTTCGAGAAAGGAGATCAGAAAAATGTTCAACCTGATGGAAAGTGGAAGGACCGAAAAGGTCTACTGGATTGGAGTGAGGGAGTAGAGGAGGCGGTATGAAATGACAGAACAGAGAGCAAGAAATGACGATGAATTCAAGGACGCAGGGCTGTATAAGGGAGTCCACTCCGTAGACCTAGAGGAATTCTACACCTCTGGTCACAGGACATGCCAGGGGTGCGAGAGTGCACTCGTAATGAGAGGTTTTGCCAAGGTGGCCGGATCAAGGACGGTCGTCACTGGTGCAACCGGTTGCATGTACGTGGCAAACACGAGCTATATGACCACGCCCTGGATTGTCCCCTGGATGCATACCCAACTGGCCGCAGGTGGCGCATCGGCCGTGGGTATGGCAGCCGGGATCAAGGCACTTCAGAGGAAGGGAAAGATCCCAAAGGAGAAAATCAACGTGATCAATTTCTCAGGAGATCTGGGAGCCGGGGACGAAGGGCTCGGTGGAATTTCTGGAGCACTTCAGACACCGTACGACCTTCTGATTGTAATATACGATAACGAATCGGCCGCAAACACGGACATCCAAGCTTCGGGCCTAACTACGTGGGGAGCTCAGACCACATTCACTCCATCTGGCAGCAAGGAAAGAATAATGCAGAAAAGATGGAAGAAGAACATTGCTGCAATGATGGCTATTGGTCATCCAAATGTGAAGTATGTGGCCACGGCCTGTGCGACTTTTCCTGCCACAGACTATCTGAACAAGGTCAAGAAGGCACTTGCAGCGGGAGGTCCGACTCTGCTACACACAATCGACCCATGCCCGAAGGGATGGGATTATCATCCAAGATACTCGAACATCTTGGGAGAGCTTGCCGTTAAGACCGGAATATTCGCAGATTATGAAATAATAAACGGGAGAGTAAAATATACCTATGACCTGAGAAAGAGAGAAAGACTACCGGTAAAGAAATACTTAGAGAAACAGGGAAGATTCAGTCATTTCGCTGAAGAGGACTATGACTACGTACAGTCTATGGTCGATGAAATGTGGGAAGAGTGGGAACTTCCAGGAATCCTTCCCATAAAGGGCGGACTATCTGTGGAAAGAGAATAAGAAAAGGAGGTTCCTTGGTTGGTCTGCAAGTGCGATTAATCGGAGCGCGACAAAGAATGCCCGGTAGCTTAGAAAAGAGACCTTGAGTGTTCTGCTACCAGATCTGCAGGACAGATGAGCTTATCCGCGAGTGATTTCAGACGAGGTACGTTGGTTGAAATATTGACCAGCGAAATCATCTTGCTCTTTAACTCGTCTCCAGGGTACAGGGACAATATATAGAGAGCATTCATTATGTTTCTACCATCTTCAGAGCTTCCAAGGACGATGCGTTTCGCTTTCCTTAGGTCAAGGGATGAGATCACCCTGTCGAGATTTGGGTCCATCTCCACAAAGACATTCTTTCCATTTATCATCCCCTCTTTCGACTTATCATCGATGGCGACTATCACCAACTCATCCTTTTCCAGGAGTTCTGTCAACAGTGGTACTAGCAACGGGCTGAAATCGACGAACAGGACATAGTTGTCCATCATCTTACTCTCGATCTTCTGAATGACTCTCACCACTCTTCTGCCTCTCTCGTATATCAGCGGACCAACTATAACGGTTACTGCCCCAAAAAAGGAACCTATGCCCAGTATTGACATGGTGATACTGAAGATCTGAGACGTTCTTGTAACAGGAAGGATATCTCCGAAGCCTAGGGTGGTCACGACTTCTCCTGTGTAGTACAGCGCCCGGGACAAGTCAGTTATCTTGGGGCTGAATTGATTTCCTAGCAACATAGTGCCTGTGACCCCAATAAGCATCACAATCGCGATGATGACTATGGATATCGATATCTCGGGTCTATCGAAAAGTCTGGTTGGAAAATTGTAGTATCTGTAATTACTGAAGAGGACAAGCAAGGCGATTAGAGCGATTACCAGGAGCGGTATCGTCGTGATTGACAGACTGATCGTGGGAAGCACCACGGCAACCGTCATTCCAAGTGTGATGACTCCAGTGTAGAAAGAGTATCTCACTCGAACTATCATTCCCCTGAGAGTTACAAGTGAAATGATGAATATGATGAACAGTGCTCCAGAGTAACCTCTCAGTATCCCAGAGACCACTGCGTGGAAAGATCCAGTTGCAAGATACGAAGTGGTCCAAGCGATTACCAGGACGTAAATAAGATAAATCATTGTAGAGAGGTTCGTCAACCTTGATCTCAAATCCACCATCAGAAATCATCATCTATCTTATATTCATTTTCTGGAAAAAGTGACTGCCAAATAAAGACAGAGACCGGCCAGATTTAGAGAGCAAACAAGGAGTCTGGATGCGGAAAAAGATAGTTGTTTAGTAGAAGAAAGCACTTCCAGACTAAGGTGATCTATTGAACCTCGACGAGCAGATATACGAGTACAGCAGAGAGATTGAGGGTCTTCTGAGAGATAACAAAACTGTAGACGAACTGAAGAAAAGAATAGTCGACTCGCTGTTCGTCTCCTATGGAGCAAGAAACTCTGATGCAGTCAGCCTATCTAAAAAGGCTCTGCTGCCATCTTCCGGAAGGTTAAACGCACCTGTATACTACGACTCTAGGAAGGCGTCAGTGGACGTAGCGACATATCTGAATGGTTCGATGACAAGGTATCTAGACTACAATGATACATATCTGTCAAGGGAAGCACTCCATCCATCCGACAATGTGCCCCCACTCCTTAGCTACGCTTATTCCACCAACGAGACTGGGTGGCAGGTGCTTAGAGCAATGGCGACGGCTTATCAGGTCGTAGGTGCATTTGCAGACGCGTTTTCAATCAGGGACAAAGGCTGGGATCACGTCACATATATCTCAATATCTTCTGCCGCAGGGCTTGGTGTCTTGAACGACTTTGATAAGAAGAAATTCATAAACACGCTGAATCTAGCAATCAACAACAACATCTCGATGAGACAGACAAGGGCGGGCGAATTGAGCATGTGGAAGGGATGCACTGCGGCCAATGCGACTCGTAACTCAGTTTTTGCATCACTATTAGCAAGTGAAGGATTTACCGGTCCATCACCTATTTTCGAAGGAGAGATGGGCTTTTTCAAGCAGGTCACGGGCGACATAAATGTCAGTCTCAAGGAGAACAGAATCCTTAGGACAATGATCAAGAACTTTCCAGTGGAATACCACGCTATGAGTGCGGTGGAATCAGCCCTGTGGATCAGAGATCAGCTGAACGGAGAAGAAATAAAGAGCGTTACCGTTGACACATTTTCGGTTGCGCACAAGATCATAGTAAAGGATCCAGAAAAACTGAGACCTAAAACAAAGGAGACCGCAGACCACAGTCTCCCCTACATCATTGCATACACATTGCTGTACGGCGAACCAGGCATAACTTCTTTTGATTCCAGGTACCTGGTGGATCCATCGATCCTCAGAGTGATCGACTCAATGAAACTTGAAGTCAAGAAGGAATACGATTCGATGTACCCAGAGTATCTCCCTGTCAAGATTGCAGTCAAAACGAATTCGGATGTGTATGAGAAAGAAGTGACATTCCCTAAAGGACATTTCAAGAATCCTTACAACTGGGAGGATCTCGAGAGCAAGGGGCTCAGGCTGATAAAGGATCGGGAAAAAGTCAGGAAGATAATAGAAGTTGGAAAGAATTTCGAAAAGTCTACGGCGAAGGAGTTACTGGAAACGCTGAATTTTGAGTGACTTGCGGAGATCCAGAGTTCCATCCAGCTACTCAAATTACTTCAGTCACAAAGTGAAGTAAGTCAATGCGGCGTCCTTAAAATCGGCGATAAATTTGAGACCTCTCTCAATAGAGTTCCTTCTCTGTAATTCAGTCTAAATTGTTAATTATTCAGGAGGCATGTCCGGAGGTGAGGAAGCCGGCAGAGCACGGAAATACATTCACTTCGGTGATATTTGGTGTTTCTTCAGTTATTCTTGCCATAATGATCAGGAGAGACTTCTACTCAGTCATCTTCTGGATTCCAATCTGGATTGGTCTTTTTCTGTACGATATTCCCCTAAAGAGGGTCCTTAGGTCAATCCAAGACACCCTCTGGTTGGGTCTTATTATTCTGATCTCGCTTGTCGCTATTTACATAGACGTATTCTTGCTCGTACCATACCTCATTTTCTTCTCTGTTTACGGACTAAGGAACTACCTGGTATCCAAAAGAGTCAACTTTGCAGGTACAGCACTAGGCATTCTTGCGTTCACAGTTCTGTTTGTGGAAACTATTGGACTGAGTGGATATTCTTCCCTATTTCTCGCCACATCCATCTTCGTTT
>JAJYMI010000075.1 GCA_021787125.1 Thermoplasmata archaeon
ATCCACAACCCGGGCAGATGAAGATATCTTTCGTCTCAATGTCCTTCTTATTCTTGACGCTTTCAAGGGCATCACCGTAAAGTCCTTCGTGAATCTTCTCGGCTTCCAGTGCATATTTGGTGGATAATTCCGCTCCCTTCTCGTCCTGGTACTTTGCTACTTCGTTGAAAACGGGATACATCTCGTTCACTTCGTAGTGCTCTCCGTCTATCGCATCCTCAAGGTTTTCGGACGTTCCCTTTATCATCCCAAGGTTTCGGTAGTGGTTTGTCGCGTGAACAGTCTCAGCATAAGATATCGCTCTAAAGAGTCTGGATACGTTTGTCAATCCGTTCCTTTCTGCCACCTCAGAATAGATGGAGTATTTCATTGCTGCCTTACTTTCGCCACAAAAAGCGTCTTCGAGATTCTTCTTTGTCATCGATCTCATATAGATCATTGAAGTATCACGAGGTAGGTATTTAGAGCTACTAATCCGGAACAGTAGCGGCATGATCAATGGTCCTATCATTCAGAGTGAAATTCGGCGGTGTATGTCATATTGTGTTCCTTGACAGAATTGGGTTGAAATGGCACAATTTTCCGATTGAAGACACATAATTTATTTGCTTATGTCGCCTTCTCCTGAGAGGAAAAACATTGGGTTACTTGTTCAAGGCTACTTCGATAAACTTTGCCAGAGCAATCTATGCACTCAACTGGTTCGATATAGCCCCAGGACTCACTTATATCTCGAAAGACTTGGGCCTGCAAGTAGTCCAGCTAGGAATCGTTACTACTTTCTTCTACGTTGGTCTTGCTCCGTTTCAACTGATCGGAGGTGCGCTTGCATCCAGGATAGGATCAAAGAGGGTCGCATTCATTGGGCTCCTACTCCTCGGGTTGGGGGCTATTGCGTCAGGATTCTCTCACAATCTCGTTGAACTTTCGTTTTGGAGATTTCTCGCGGGATGGGGATCTGCGTTTTTCTTTTCACCAGGTTTATCCATTTTGAGAGACATCTCCCCAGTCGAGTCGTACCCGCTACAGGTAGGAATTTACAATGGAGTCTTCGGGTTGGGGGCTGGCGCGGGTGCCTTCGGTTGGGTTTTCGTCGACAGGACCATAGGATGGCAACTTGGTCTGATGGTCGGAGGTGTACTGGTAATTGCTGTCGCTATTGAGAATCTGTTTGCCCTGAGAGGGGTAGAAGAACACAAGGCTGAATCTATCGGCTTTAGAAAGAAGATGTACACAGTAGTAAGGAACAAGTACCTCTGGCTCTTGGCGATCGGGACGCTTGCAGCGACCTTCGTTGAAACAATCGGTGGTCAGTTCTTGGTCTATTTTGGAGAGAATTACCTCAAGATAACATCCATTTACTCTGGTTTTATAGATGGCCTGTTCCTCACAATTGGTTTTCTCGGAGGGGTCGTCGGAGGCTACTTCCTTTCCAAGTCTGCCATCAGGAGACCATTCACATACACCACCCTTGTGGTAAGCAGCATAGCCTTCATCTTAATTCCGTTCTCGGGAAGTCTGATAGTACTTACAATAATAGTTGCGATCTGTGGATTCTCAGTACAATCTGGGTTCTCAGCACTTTACGTTCTGTCACTACCCTATGTACGCGATAAATCGATGGTACCATTTGCCCTTTCTTTTGTGAATTTCATCGGTATAGCCGTTGGGTCGGTGTCGCCGTTTGTTTTTACTCTCATCACCGATAGAATAGGGCCTGACTTTGGTTGGGTCATACTCGGTATTCTCGGGATCGCTCTAGTCCCGATTCTGTTTCTTACCAAATCGGGAGAGATACAACACAGCTGATTCCCGCTTTGGACGACTCAAGGAGGTCAAATGGTTTTATTACTCGGTCTGTTAAGGTGTGATGCAAGAGTGCCAATTCTGTGAAATTGCGAGCAGGTCGAAAGAATCCGAGATTCTCTACGAAACGGAATCAGCAATTTCCTTTCTCGATCATCGTCCAGTCTCTAAGGGACATACTCTGATAGTCTCAAAGAAGCACTTCGAGAACTTGTTCGACGTTGATCAAGACACACTGTGTGAAGTAATGAAAATGGCGAAGTTGATCTCGATCAAGATAAACACCCTCTATAATCCTACGGGGATCAACCTAATACAAAACAGCGGAGAACAAGCCGGTCAAACGGTGTTTCACTTTCACGTCCACGTGATCCCGAGGTACGACGATGACTACAACAAGAGGCTTGGAATTGAGGCGCAGAAGAGAGTAAGATCAACCAATTTGGATCTGAAACTGACTGCTAACGAATTGAGGTTGGCTCTTAGGAATTAGAAATAGTGGACGTTTTTGAGTTGTATCCGTCAATTTATTCACAAGGTTTTATTACTACCCTTTTATAAGGATAAGCGAATGTATAGGTTCGGAATTGCTGGAATTCCACTTGGTTCTAAGGGGAGAACGGTTAAGGATGCTGTGGAAAATACCTTTCAGCTCGGATTGAACTATCTTGAGATTCAACTCTTCAGAATAAGTACACAAGAGCGTGAGATGAGAGATTTTGTCGGCATGAAGCCAAAAGAACTTGACGAGATGCTTCTTGTGGACCTCCTGAGAAGTGATGAGGACGGTAAGTACAAGTCCGTCGGCCTCAATACCAAGATCGAAGAGGACGATATCGGAACCGAACTTTTCTGGAGTATGGCAAGAGATTACAAGGAACTGAATCTTGCCCGAGAGGTTGCCCGGGAGCTCGACGTTAAGATATCACTACACACCCCGTATTACGTAGACTTCGCAATAGAAGAGAGAATGGTCGTCGATTCCATCCAGCACACGATATGGGGCGGCGTGATTGCGGATGCAATAGACTCTGAATTCTTGATAACTCATCTTGGACTGGGATCGGTAGATAGAAAGAAGAGCCTGAAGAACACTGCTTCCTCCCTCAAGCAGATCTCTGAGAAGCTCACCTCGCTTAAGATAAAACCAAAGCTCTGTATAGAGAACTCGGGAAAGGGAGAAGTCATTGGAAGTGATGAAGAAATTGACTCACTCCTAGGAAGTGTGAAGAACATTACGACGGTTACAAATGTATCTCACATCTATTCCTCAAAGAAGAATTCACCAACTGAACAGGAAGAGTTTGCGGACATAATAGAAGCCACAAAGAAGAAAAAGAGGCCTCTGTACTTCGAGTTTTCCGGTGTGGAATTCCTCGATCAGAACGAGTACAGAATAACACCGATCAAGAAGGGAAATCTCAAGTTTGAGCCGTTCGCTGACGCTCTTGCAGATTTCGATGACGAGATAACGCTCATATCCTTCTCACCACTCCTAGAGCACGATGCTCTGTACATGAAAGTAATATTTGAAAGGAGCATTCTGAAGAAGATAGGTAAAACAGTCAAACCTCTTGCTCAGTGAGTTTTTGTCTGAAGTACTGGATTGAAGGGTCGGTTCTCAGGTTCTGACCATAAATTGGCTGTAGGTATGTTTGATCTTATCGACCTTGGGTCTAATCACAGCGCTGCAGTACGATCTACTAGGATTCTTCTTGAAATAATCCTTATGGTACTCTTCCGCAGGGTAAAAGTTCTTTAATCTTTCGACAGCAGTTACCATCTTCTTGGAATAGCTTTTCTGAGTCTCTTCCATCTTTCGTATTATTGCAATTCTGTCATCCTCATTATCGTAAAATATCACTGATCTGTACTGTTCACCCACATCATCTCCCTGTCGGTTAAGTGATGTGGGATCATGCATTGTAAAGAATATATCAAGGAGTTCAGATAGTGAAATTACCTCGGGGTCATAGTCGACCTTCGTTACCTCTGCGTGTCCAGTGTCTCCGTCGCACACTCTCTCATAAGATGGGTTCTCCACTTTCCCTCCAGAATAACCAGGTTGAGTGGATTTGACTCCTTCAATGACTGTGAAAACTGCTTCACTACACCAGAAACAGCCGCTTCCAAGGACTATAGACTTCGTCACTTCATCACTCCTTCTCAGGTATGAACCTCATTGAGATAGAGTTGACGCAGTGCCTGACATTCTTTTGAGTGAGCCTTTCACCATAGAACACGTGACCCAGATGTGCATTGCAGTTTGCACACCTGATCTCTGTTCTGACTCCATCACTGTCGGTGAACCTCCTTACCGCTCCCTCAATTTCGTCATCAAAACTGGGCCACCCACAGTCAGATTCGAACTTATCACCAGATCTGTAAAGTGGCTTACCGCATCTCCTGCACACATAGGTTCCTCCCTTGAAGTTTTCATAATACTCACCGGAAAAGGGCATCTCGGTGCCTCCGTACACAATAACCCTTTCCTCTTCCTTCGTTAGTTTGTTGTACTGATCCTGTTCATTCATTGGTGAATTATGAGTAGGGGAAATAAAAACATATTGTCATATCGATGTCTAAACAACGGAAGACTGGCTCGTAATGAAGCAAGCAGTCCTACATCCTTTGAGAAATCCAAAAGACTATAAGTGAGATCGAAATCATCAGTATATTGAGCGACTCCACCAGACACCCTGACAGCTGCATTTTCTGCAGGATTCTTGAAGGTAAGGAAGAAGGGACCTTTGTCTACAGGAATAGCAAGGCATCGGCATTTCTGGACATTCATCCACTCTTTGAGGGTCACACTCTGGTCATACCGAATGATCACTTCGTCGATATCTCTGACGTGAGTGAAGATACGTTGGCTGAAGTTATGAAGGTAGCCCAGATTGTCAGCAACCTGATGATAAAGAACCTGCACGCCGAAGGGATCAACATAATGCACTCCACAGGCCGACCCGCAGGACAGACCATACTCCACTTCCACGTACACGTCCTTCCAAGAAGGACTGGTGATGACACCGAATTTCAGAGATGGTGGTTTTCCAGGTCCCACAGGGCATCCCGCCAGGAATTATCATCCATGGTTGCTAAGCTGTTGCCCTGACTGCCCAAGGGCCCCAAAGTCATTGATGTTCTTATCATAAATACGGTCTGCAATAGACTAGGATGAATTAGGAATAGAAGTACCAGTTAAATATTCCGAATTGATTAGGAATCATGGTCAGGAAGGAGAGAGACTCACTGGGCGAGGTGGAGATTCCTGATGGACGACTTTACGGACCAGAAACTGTCCGAGCACTCTCTAATTTCCCCTATTATAGACCTATGGATAGGAGAATTATTGACACTCTGATTGTAATAAAGAGATCGTATGTCAGGGCCTTCACCAGCAAGGGAAAAATTTCTAAAGATATTGGAGACATAATAACAAAAGCAGCAGACGAATTGGTCAAGAACAAGAATGAACAGGACTTTCCCCTGAAATATATACAGGCAGGGGCAGGCACTTCCACCAACATGAACGTCAATGAAGTTATAGCCAACAAGGCACTAGAAATGCTGGGAAAACCCCTCGGAAGCCACGATCTGATCAGTCCTCACAACCAGGTAAACATTGGTCAGTCGACCAATGATACGATTCCGGCTGCAATAAGGATAACCACGTATTTTGCACTCAAGTCTCTTTCGAAGGGAATTGAAAAGACGGTGGAAAGGCTCGACACTCTCGCGACAGAGTACGCGAACAAGATCAAGACGGGAAGGACTCACATCCAGGACGCTTCTGCTGTTACTTTCGGAGGCGAGTTCAAGGCATATTCTGACCAGCTGAGGTCTTTCCTTGAAGAGAAAGATTACATACTGTCAAGACTGAGGAGATTGAACCTCGGAGGAACGGCTGTGGGAACAGGTGCAAACCTGCCTAAAGATGTCAGGGATCTTGTGTACAGAAACATCAACGAGTACTATGGTGAGAGCTTTGTACCTGCCGAGAACCTAATGATGGTGATGCAGTTCGCATCAGATTTCAACCTGCTTGCATCTTGGTTCAGTAACCTCTCTGCAACTCTCATAAAGATGTCTAGGGACCTGAGAATGATGAATTCTGGGCCAGTTGCTGGTTTCAATGAGATAATTCTCCCGGCGGTTCAACCGGGGTCATCTATTATGCCCGGAAAAGTCAACCCCAGTATTCTTGAGGCCGTCACGATGAGCGCACTTTTCACGAGGGGACTTGCGCAAACTGTTAACGACGCCGCATCTCAGGGTGAAATGGAAATCAATGTCTTCACTCCTGTGATTTATACAGTCCTTATGGAAGCATTTGACATTCTCACCGTCACGTTTGCAATACTCGAGGAAAAGACTCTGAAAGGTATTAAGATAAACTCCGACTATGCCTACCAGATGCTCGTCAACTCCCCAGGTACAGCTCTGCTGCTGAACCCTGTACTAGGATATGAAAAGACGGCAGAGATAGTAAAGGAAGCCAAGGAAAAGAACGTGCCATTCCTGAAACTCCTGAGAGAACGCAAGATCCTCTCTGAGGAGGAGATTGACAAGATTTTCAGCCCCGAAAACATGCTTAACAAGTAAGTCGGGCACGGTAGATTCGGTCCATCGGGTCGAAGAAGATCACCAAGAGTGAGCTCCCTTGAAAAAAATAAATACTCAGGACAAATGCCGTAGTATATAAGAGGATCACATGTATTTCATAATTGAGACTAATGAAACTGTCAGGGTTCCCCCAGAAAAACTGGGAGAAGAATACGAACCTACCGCTAAGAGCATAGCAATAAGGAACGTTGAGGGCAAGATAGGAGTGCTCGACCGCGAATTAGTGCGAGATTCTAATGACAGAAAGTACATCAATCTACTTGTTCTAGAATCGGACCTTGACGGTGAAGGAAGAATAGTCCACGGTGATGGTGGCGTCTACCAGGAAGTCAAGATGAAGATTCTGGCCTTCCAACCCATGATGCAAGAGGTTGTTGAGGGCGACGTTGCAGATGTCAAGAAATTTGGAGCATTCGTGAGCATCGGCCCACTAGAGGGTCTTCTCCACGTAAGTCAGGTCATGGACGATAGGATAGAGGTGGATGAAGATAACAAGAGGATGACCGGAAAAGACACAAAGAGGGACCTGAAGATGGGAGATCTAGTCAGGGCTAGGATTGTAGCTCTCTCGCTATCCGATTCAAAGTTGGAGGAGAGCAAGATTGGTCTCACAATGAGACAGAACTTCTTGGGCAAGTTCCTGTGGTTAAAGGGTGAAGCAAAGTGATAAAGCTGCGCGCTTGCAGGAGCTGCAAGAACGTCACTGAACAACTCAAGTGCGAAAAGTGCGGAGGAGATACCGTTCTAGAGTGGAAGGGTTACCTGTTCGTGCTTGATCCGAACCGTTCTCTGATTGGGAAGCGAGCTGGTATCGCAACCCCTGGTGAATATGCAATCAAAGTTAGATAAAGACGTTGTCATACCTACCGAATTGAGGCAGCTCTTCTCAGCTATGCCTGATGTGCTTATCACAAAAGAATCCCAGATTGAATTCCTCACATCAAAGATCCTTATAACGGTGGGAGACGTGGTAACAGCCACCGCACTGAAGTACAGAATTGTGCCGAAGCTATCGGTTGTGGATTTCAAGACAAAGAGGGACGAAATCCTCCCATCCATGCCAAACAGGTGGGATAACAACATCAAAGTCAGGAACCCTGCCGGATCTATCTCCGTAGAGTTATGGAACTCCATTGAGTTTGCACTCAAGTCGAAGGGGAACACACTAATAGAGGTGGACGGAGAAGAAGACCTTGCCTCAATTCCAGCAATACTGCTGGCGCCAGATGGTGCGATAGTTATTTATGGAGTTCCTGATAAGGGGATTGCAGTTTACGAGGTGGGAGACCATCTCAGACAGCTAGTCAACAGGGACATGGAAAAGCTAAGAGGAATTTGAATGAAGATCGAAATAGAGAGCAGAGAGGAAAACAAACTCCTGAACAGGGTGGAAGTTCATTACAGAGCTGTTCACTCAAAGGAAAAGACTCCGAGCAGAGAGGAGACCAAGAAACAGATAGCTGCTAATTTACAGGTTCCAATGGAGCTTGTGGTCATTGATTTTCAAAAGTCAAAGTTCGGAAAACATTTCACAGAAGGATATGCCAAGATATACAGAACCAGAGAGGAAGCTATAGCCCTGGAACCAGACTTTTTGCTAATCAGAAATGGACTCAAATCAAAGGAAGGAGATCAAAATGCAAAAGCGGGAAATGTACAAGGTTGAAGACGGAAAAATAGTCAGGAAAGGCAAGTTTTGTCCGAAGTGTGGACCCGGGATATTCCTGGCACAGCACGAGGATAGACTCACATGCGGAAGATGTGGATACTCAGAACAAACTACCAGCGAGTGATCAAGGTTCTGCCCTAGCATCTTCATTTCCGATTTTCATACTCCAAATTTCTAGACTTTTTATACTCGCAAGAAGCATCATTCAGGACATTAGTTGAGAGCCAAGGAAAAGCTTAAAAGGACGTAATTTTTTAACTCTCGGTGATTATGCTTCAGATTAAGGTTGATGCCAAGACTATAAGAGAATTTTCGAATATCATTCTTACCTTGGTACAAGAAGCCAGAGTTGATTTCAAACCGGATGGAATTTCGGCAAAGGTTATGGATCCCGCAAGGGTTGCAATGATTTCCGTCGAGGTCAAGAGAGAGGCCTTCCAAGAGTTTGACGTGAGCGGAGAGGACAGTCTTGGTCTCGATATAGAAAAGATGAGAAATTTCCTTAAACTGACGGCATCTACTGAGATAATAGATTTCAAGTATGATGGAAAGAAGATTTCGATGAAGCTGGGGAATTTGTCTGCAGGAATCCCTATCATAGACCCATCTGCACTGACGACCCCAAAGATTCCAACCATCGAACCCCAGGACAAGATAGTCACCGACATCAATCTTCTATCCCAGGGAATCAAGGCGGCCGAAGGGATTTCCGAAGTTGTCACATTCAGCATTAAGAGCGATGAGCTCCGAGTCTATGCAAAGGGTGAAACGGATTCAGAGACTACAGAGATGACCATTCCCAAGAGTCTCGCGAAGGAGTTTATCTTCAGTTCGGACTCGAAGAGTTCATTTGCACTGGAGTATCTCACTAAGTTCCTCAGGGCACTTGAGAGTACGGAAGAAGTTTCAATTGCGATTGGAAACGACTATCCTCTCAGAATGGAAGCACCCATCATGAACGGCAAAGGAAAGGTCACTTTCCTGATAGCCCCTAGGATCGAGAACATTTAAAAGAGCGTGTTCTGACACCAGATCTTAGCCTGAACTTCAATAGGAAAAGCAGATTGGAAACTCCATCCTTCCAGGGTCTAAGCTTCTTTTCTCCCATTCTTCTCTCGTATTTTATAGGGACTTCCTTGTAACAGAAGCTCGTAGCTGCCCTAATCTTTATCTCTTCTGAAAATTCCATCCCGGTCCCCCGGGGCATTATTGTCTGAATGATCTCTTGCTTGAAGAGCCACATTCCGGACTGACTGTCGTTTATTCTGACCATGAATAGCACTCTGGTAAATATGTTCAGAATCCTGTTTCCGATAAGGTGTTGAAGGCTCATAGCTTCTCTTGAGGAATTAGAGAGCCTTTCTCCGGAGACAAAATCGTACCCTTTATTTAGGTACTCTAGCATCTTCGGAATTTCCTCTGGTGGATAGGTGCCATCAGCATCCAGCGTCGCAATTATCTCTCCCTTTGCGACTGAGAAACCCTTCTTGTAGGCATTTCCATAGCCTAGCTTCTCCTCATTCACCAAGGTAGCACCAAGAGATCGCACTATCTCGGCAGTCCTGTCAATAGAATTAGAATCCACAACTATGATCTCACCCTCAGAATCAACGGATCTGATCTTGTTTATGACATTTCCGATGCTTCCTTCTTCGTTAAGGGCTGGAATTATGTAGGATATCAATTTCTACCACCAAACATATATCCGAGCATTCCGGACGCTAGTCGCGATGTCTCGATGAATGGATGCTTCCTCAGATTACTTCTGTTGAACGAACTCTTGAGACCGTATTTTTCTCTTATCAACCTTCTTCCGATCCCATTACCATAACTCTGTCTGAGCAGTGATTTGTACGATTGACGAGGGTGGTGGGAGACAACAACATCCTCATCATAGAAGATCTCGTAGCCGTTTTCGATGGCTCTGATGTTAAGATCTATGTCCTCAGCAGTGTTGAATCTTTCATCGAATCCGCCGATCTTGTCTATGACAGTTCTGCTATACATTAGGTTGTTTGAAGGGAATGTGACATCTTTTCCTTTGTAAAGGATTGGTACTCTGTCAAGGCTAGACCACTTCTCACCCGGTTCCTGAATTATCTTCCCAGCAAGGATATCTCTGTGCAATTCCTTCCTCAAAGCAAGTTCCCAGTTAGGTGTAATTTCCGTGTCTGAATCGAGAAAAACCAGTTTTTTACCATTCGACATTTTGATGCATTCGTTCCTTCCAACGGATCTCTTGCCCTCCTTTCTGGAGAGTATCAGGTTCATCGCACCAGTTTCTGATAGAAGATATTCATAGGTACCGTCTGTGGAATAGGCATCTACAACCACTATTTCGAAATCCTTGTCGAGCTTCTTCAGAGAGGAGATTAGTGACTTGGTGTTATTTAGATCATTTTTTACCGTGACAAGTACCGAAATCTCCATTTGTGCCTAAATATAATGATAGATAAAAGTTTGTGTTCTAGACCAACTTATGTACCCCAATCTAATGAGGGAACATGGAGAGCACTCTTGACGATGAATTTGTAATCCAGATGGACGATTCGCCACCATTCAGCTGGATTAGGCAGACTCCGAATAGGTTCATGAGCTGTGCTCTAGGCCGGAAGATTGATCACCTCGAGATCGGCGCAATCGGGAATTCTCTCCTAATGTCAAAAATGGCAAGAGATGTCATCGGTAAAGAGAAGCTTCAAGCCGGCACATTTTCTTCAACAAGCTCGGGGGAGGACAGCTGCATTATTTCCTACTCGGGACAGCTGAGAGACGCGCTTAGAGCACTTGAGGCGGCGAATCATAGGGGGATCGTGATATCTTCTGGAGGTATGATAAAGAAACTTGCCAGAAGCAAAGGATGGGATTATCTCCCGCTTCCGAAGGGATATCCAACTATGTTTCTCTTTCCAGAGATTTTTGGGTGCCTGCTATCTCTTTATGGAATGAAAGTCGATATTCCAGATATGGAAGAGTTTATCGAGAGCAATTCTCCGTCAGAGATTATTGAAGTTAATGAGGCCAAACGGCTTGCAATGCTCCTCGATAAGGAAGAATTTAGGATATTGTATGACGAAAAATCTGAAGGACTTGCAACGATGTACACTCGTATTTTCAAGTCTTACTCTGGCATGAACTTTGATACCAAGAACGTTGAAGATATCAATTCAAGGATTGAGGAGGGTAAAGATAACCTCCGTTCTATTTCCTTCGTGGGAAAAGGTGCTTCTAGCGAAGATAAATTGGTCGGAAATTTTCCATATGACTGCAACTCAGTAGCCGGCTATGTCAAGAACTTCATTATCGCACAATTCGCCTCATTATACCTCGGAATACTTAGATCGAAAGAGATAGAACTTTTTGACCGAGAGGTCGAATAATGAAAATTATTTACGAATCGGAAATAACTCCTTAAAAATTTATATTAAAGAAGTGAATAGAGACATGTAATGTCATTGGAAGCGGTAAACAGTCTTTTGGAAGAATATGCAAAGAAACCCTATGTGGAAGGTACAGTGCTTCTTTCAAAGGTTGGCGTTCCAATTGCAGGAAATATATCCAGTGATCCAGAAGTTCAATCGTATGCACCTCTTGTCAGCGTAACTTATGAAGGCGCTCACGAACTTGCCGACAACGCTGGACATCACTTGGGACAATTGACCGTTGAACTCAGCAACGGCAGCAGAATTGTAATTAGATCCATACGAGAGTCGTTTCTCTTGGCAGTGCAAGTACAAAAGTACGATGATCAGATTGGCAAGGAAATTGATAGTCTTAGCAACACGGTCTTAGAGGTCATTTAATCTAAGACTCTTCTCGACATCTTAATCCATTTTGCTACGCATGGAGAGTGATTAGGTGGGACTGAGCTGTCTCCTTTTTTAAATCTTAATTCAACTCAGAAAGTCTATATATCTATTTCAGATATCGTAATTAGATATCTAAAACAGATATTGGTGAAAGTGATATGAGGCACTATGAAGATGAGTCTGACTGGAAATTTGGGAGAACAGGATTTATGGGTCACGAGATGGGTCGATTCAGGGGATTTGGACTGAAGTACTGGGTGCTCAGCATAGTATCTAAGGAAACCTCTACTGGCGCAATGATAATGGACAAGATTGAGAACATGTCTATGGGTAGGTGGAGACCTTCTCCAGGACACATATATCCGCTTCTTGAACAACTGACTTTGGACGGTTATCTGAGCCTGGATAGTAGGGATGGCAAGAAGTATTACACAGTCACTGAAAAGGGTAGGGATGTCCTCGAAGGAAGCTGGTTCCCGTGGAGAACAATGGGTGGTCTCGCTGGATTCAGTGGATTAGAGGACGCTCTTAGAAGCATCGAGACGCTTACGGAATATGTTTCAGATAATAGAGAGAAAATCGCAAACGATGCTGGACTCCAAACCAGAGTAAAGAGAGTGGCTGAGAAGCTCAGCTCGCTCTAAAGAAACAATTTTGCCTTTCTTTTTTTGTAGGTTTCTATATTTACAAACTAAATTCTCTTAAAACCCCTGAGCGTGTAATCCTTCCCCAGCTTCAGGTACAGCTTGACTTGCCCGGCAAGTGTGAGGTCATTCCCTCCAATTATTGTCTGCCCCGACAGTATTGCTTTCCTGACGGACTCCTCATCGGTTGCATCAACCTCAATAAATATCCGCCCTATCTCGTCGTAGAAGTGCGAATCGCTTCCTGCTGTCATTGGTCTGTTGAGGTGCTTGGCCAAGTCCTTGCCCTTATTGTTGCATTTCGCCCGGCATCTTCCATTAACTGCTTCTACAGCATCGTAGAGATCTCTCAATCTTGATCCTATTCCATTCACTCTTCTGTAGGGATGGGCACACACCGCTATTCCGTTCTGACTGTGAATCAAGTCTACAGTTTCCTCCTGACTGAGTCTGGGTGGGATCTCTCCATCTATGAAGAGCGCAAGTATATGACCATCTTCAGATGAAACCTCTTCTCCTCTTATCAGAAGAATATCTCCCTTGTGTTCGACAAACTTATTGTGATCAGTAATCGCAATGAATCCGAGACCTCTCTTCTTTGCCGTCTGTATTATCAGGTCTGGTTCAAGACTTGAATCGGGAGAGAACCTGGAATGGATATGGAGATCTCCCTTCATTTTATTCTAAGACCTTCTTTGGGTGATCCGTCGAGAGTCA
>JAJYMI010000007.1 GCA_021787125.1 Thermoplasmata archaeon
ATGAGTTACAAGCTCTATTTGTAAACTTCTTTCCTGTGCTCTAACCGCAGCAGAATCAATTTCTTTTTATCTATGGTATATATCAATCTGTATGGAGTAATTCTAACCGTTCGTTCTCCTTTCAAAGTATAACCCAAAGGTTTTCCTGACTCTGGATCTAATAAGATCTTTCTGATGCGCTTTTCAATTTCAATCTTAACACTCCTATCTTTGATTTTCTTTACTTCGTGCTCGAACTTGGATGTATATACTATTTCCTCTATCTTGACTACCATTCTTTAAACTCTTTGAAGAAGTCTCTCTTGGATCTTATCTTATACTTTCCTTGTTCTATGTCCTTCCAGGCTTCTTCTACAAGCTTAAGAGTCTTCTTATCATCGACCGATATATTAGAACTTATTTTTTTTAGAACAATCAAATCATTGTGGGTAGTGACTGCAAGCAGGCTCCCTTCTTCTATGTTTAATTCCTTCCTTATCTTTGCAGGAATGACTATTTGCCCTTTTGAACTGGCTCTCGTAAGTTCAGTTTCAAGATTGTCTGAATTCATTATGGTAAGATATTCTTACTCAAGATTTAACTATTTCGATGCTTCTTTCCATAAGGTAACGGGATTACTCCTTCACTAAGATTCCTCAATTCGCTGCTTTAATTTATCCCGATATATTGCGTCAAGTGTAAATAGAGTTAATCTACCAGTTTATTCCATCATTTGGCGTGAAAAACATAATCCAACTTACCTAAATATTTAGCGAGATTGTATGGCAAAACGCCCCGAACGGGAGTCGCTGCAGTGTCCCGAGCTCGACAGACTCGGATGATAGGCCACTACACTATCGGGGCTTCTCGTCGTATTGACTAAGTTTATTTAATTTTTTCTTGTGCGTTGTCACTTGGGAACAATCTGTAGAGTGCATTTATCTCCCCCTCCAGAATGTGTGAAACTGCGAAACGCGTGAATGGGTACCATAATCCTCTCATTTTCACGTCCATTTTTATCATTATCTTGTCCCCAAGAACCTGAAAGATCTGATAGCCCTTGAGCGGCCCGTCGCCGTATTTTATCATCATCGAGAGGTCTTCCTTTCTCCTTCCTACCCACTCCATTTGTCTCTTGTTCCGAAATGCTAGTACTGATTCCCTGTTGTTTTGGTCGATCTTCGTGATTGCAAGGTGACCCCTCCATATTTCCGTATCATCAATGCTCTCGATCAGTTTCTGAAAGGCATCCTCTGGTGCCTCGGTCAGTGGGTATTCATAATAGAACCGCACAGAGTCAGATTGGATTCATAGATATAATTATTTAAATAGATACCTCTTTTCAGAAGATAAAGAATTAATTGACACTTCCCATAGGGATTGGTGGTCAATCTATTCGATGAGAGTTCGGTAAGCAAGATAGGAATGGGTACCTGGCAACTTGGTATGAAAGGTTGGGGTTCCGGATATGAAGAAAAGGAGCTAATTGCAGCTCTAAGGTCCGGGATCGAGAACGGATTGAACTTGATCGATACGGCGGAGATTTATGGAATGGGAAAGTCAGAGGAACTTGTAGGCGATGCCGTCGAAGTATTTGATAGGAAGCGGTTCTATATTGCCACGAAGCTTGCGGGCTTTAATGCAAACGCAAGGAGGGCAAAGAGAAGTCTATTGAACAGTCTAAAGAGATTGAAACTGGACTATGTCGATCTCTACCAAGTTCACTGGGAACCCAGCATTTACACCAGCATCCCAGAGCTGTTCGTGGAATTGGAGAAGGAAGTGAAGGAAGGTTTGATTGGCCACATTGGAGTGTCAAACTTTTCTGTCAAGAGCCTGGAAAAGGCTAATGGTTCCATGAAGGAACAAAAGATCGAAAGCAATCAGATAAAATTCAATGTCGTGGAGAGACCCAATCCAACCGTTCTGGAGTACTTGAGGCAGAACAACATCAAGCTGATCGCCTGGAGTCCCCTTGCACAGGGCTTTCTCTCTGGAAAATATACCTCAAACAATAGACCGACGGGTGGGGTTAGGAGAATCAACAGATTATTCTCGTCCTCTTATTTCAACAGATTCGGTCGTCTCTTGTCCGAATTTCAGCGCATTTCAAATGAAAGGGGAGCCAGCACCATACAAGTGGTTCTGGCTTATGAGAAATTCCTGGGTGTTCTGCCTATACCGGGCTTCCGAAACTCTAGACAGGTAAGTGATATAGTTTCTGCAAATTCACTCAAACTGACAGAACAAGAGATAGGATCAATAGAAGCCGCTTTACAGGAAACGGGTACGCTGGAAACGTCCATAGGTTTCTATCCCAGACTACTCCCCAATTTTATCGCAAGATTGGGATTCCTGTTCATTTAATATAGACAACTGTCGAATCATGATGTCGGCAAAGGCTAAATATCTGATGAAATTGAGTGCTGATTGTAATGAGTTCGATCGTATCCTACGGATCATATGTCCCTAGGTTCAGAATTAAGGCTGAGGAGATTGCCAGAGAGTGGGGAGAAAACCCTGAGAACATAAAGAGTGGTCTCTTCATACATAGCAAGTCAGTTCCTGGACCTGACGAGGATGTCCTGACAATATCCGCAGAAGCAGCGAAGAATGCCCTGAGAAGAACCGATCTAGATAAACAGAAGATTGGGGCAATTTATGTTGGATCTGAGAGTCATCCATATGCCGTCAAACCGACATCATCAATTCTTGTGGAAGCGCTTGGACTTCCCTATGACATTCATTCAGCGGACTATGAGTTCGCTTGCAAGGCAGGAACTGCTGCCATGCAGAACGTGATGGCAATGGTAGACAGCGGACAGATCGAGAATGGAATTGCAATCGGTGCCGACACATCTCAGGGTGCTCCCGGAGATGCTCTCGAGTACTCGGCGTCTGCAGGTGGAACCGCTTTTGTTATAGGTAAGAACGGTTTCGCAGACTTCAACGCCACTCTTTCGTTCACAACAGATACTCCCGATTTCTGGAGGAGAGAGGGCGAAAAGTATCCTAGCCACGGGGGAAGATTTACCGGCGAACCGGCTTACTTTAAGCACGTTCTCACCGGTGCCAAGAAAATGATGGACAGACAATCGACGAAACCCGAAGACTATGACTATGCAGTTTTCCATCAACCGAATGGAAAGTTTCCGACAAGAGCTGCAAAAATGCTAGGGTTCAAGGATGAACAGGTGAAAGATGGTCTGCTCACCCCATACATTGGTAACACTTACTCAAGTTCAATGATGATCGGCCTGTCAGCAATTCTGGATAAGGCCGAGAGTGGAGACAGGATTCTTGCTGTTGCGTTCGGTAGTGGAGCAGGTTCTGATGTTTTCGATGTGACCGTGAATGACGGAATTAAATCGATAAGGAGACAGAATGCACCTGGAGTGATGGAGCAGGTGAACAAACTGATTTGGATAGACTATGCGACTTATGTGAAGTACAGAGGCAAGATAATTATGAGGGGAGCGTGATCCAATGAGAGACGTATTCATCCTAGGAGTAGGAACAACCAAGTTTGGAGAGCTTTGGGATTCAAGTCTGCGCGAGCTTGCTTCGGAGGCTGGTCTCAAGGCGATAATGGATGCCGGCATTTACGCGGAAGATGTGGATGCACTTTATGGTGCAAACACCAGCGGAGGACAGTTTGTTGATCAGGAACAGATTGCTGCCCTGATAGCAGATTACTCCGGAATAACTGAGCTGCATATCCCATCGATCAGAATAGAGGCAGGCTCAGCTAGTGGTGGAGCTGCCCTCATGCAGGCGTACCTCGCCGTGAAGTCCGGTCAGTACAACACGGTCGTGGTTGGAGGAGTGGAAAAGATGACAGATGTTCCCTCTGAAGTCGCGACAGAAATTATTGGAGGATCCCTGGACGCCGAGTGGGAGACTTTCTTTGGCGCTACGGAATGCTCAATTGCTGCGATGATTGCGAGAAGACACGAGTATGAAGGCTCCACAAAGAGAGAAAACTATGCGGTCTTTCCGGTGATTTCTCACAAGCACGGTTCGATGAACGATACGTCACATTTCAAGAACGCCATAAAGATGGAAGACGTAATAAATGCACCTCCAGTTTCGGAGCCTCTGACCGTTTTCGATAACGCACCCATAAGCGATGGAGCGTCCGCTCTGGTCATTTCCGCCGACCCCAAGAAGATAAATGGATCAGCTCATCCAATAAGAATCAAGTCGAGTGCTGCAGCAAACGATTTCCTCTCGCTTCACGATAGAAAGAAGATTGATTCCTTTGGAGCTGTCAAGCACAGCACAAAATCTGCCCTGAATCTGGCGGGACTTGAAGTAGGAAAGATAGACGCGTTAGAAATTCACGACTCTTACAGTATAGCCGCTCTCATCCAGATGGAGGAGATACTTGGAAAGGAAGCGGTAAAGATGACGGAGGGGAATGATTTCTATTACAATTCCTCGAAACCAATAAATGTGTCTGGAGGCCTGAAAGCCCATGGTAACCCGCTTGGAACGAGTGGTCTGTATCAGGCAGTTGAAGCAACAATACAACTGCGGGGCAAGGCAGGACAGAGACAAGTGAAGAATCCGAGCAATTATCTCATCCACAACATGGGAGGTCTCGGAACGACTTCCGTTTCCACCATCATAGGAGTTGATTGAGATGAGTGAGGTTCCAAGATTTTGGAGAGAATCGAGGCACAGGTATAGATTGGTGGGGACGAGATGTCTGAACTGCAACACACTCTATTTTCCCCCAAGGGTAATCTGCCCCTCCTGCAGAAGAGAGTCCGTTGGAAAAATGAAGGAAGAGGAAATGTCTGGAGCGGGAGAGATCTTTTCGTTCACCGTAGTTCACGACGGTCTCGAACAGTTCAAGATGCAGATACCCTACGTGATGGCTCTGATAAAGATGAAAGAAGGGCCATTTGTAACGGGACAGATTGTGGATTGCTCACCCGAGGAAGTAAAGATAGGCACAAGAGTCACAGCCACTCTGAGGAAAGTCAGATCAGAAGGTAAAGAGGGAATAATCCAGTACGGCTACAAGTTTACCATAGTTCCATAAAAAGGAACTTGGCAGACTCCGATCCTTCCTCTTCTGACCGGATAATGCACTCTACTTATTGGCTGAAGTCTTATGCCTTTACAGTCGCGATCTCGACGTAGAAGTAGAGTGTCTTTCCAGCAAGATAAGAATTGCCGTTCAGGTAATAGAAGCCATCCGACACACCGCTAACGTATGAGCTGTTGGACAGTATTGTGCCGTTAACTGCGATTGTGTAATAGCTGATACTGCTGCTGTTACCCACGCCGGTAATGTTCTCAGCGACTATGCTGAACCCCCTGACTGAAGCATAAGGGTAGTATTGTCCATGGACAACCGGTTCATTCTCTATCTCGACGTACCATCCATTGTAACTCATGACGTATACGTTCCATCCGTATGTAGGGTTCTTGAGAGTTTCTCCTTGAACGGGGGAAACGCCGAACTCAGCCTTGAAAGTCGTATTATTAAGTGTCTGATAAGTCGGCACGGTACCGTTGATGCTATGTCTGGTTATCTTGCTTGAATTCTCAAGTCCATACCCCTGAGATGGAAGGACGGTGATGACTCCAGATTGCCCCTTTGCCATTCCAATGAGGCCGTTGTCAAACCCCTTGATCATCGACCCAGAACCAACCGTGTCGTTGAGAGTTGTGAATGGAGGATGATACGTGAAATCCGGAGCCTTTGGATATGAAGTGTTGTTGTTTGCTATACTGGCCATGTTTGTGTCAAAGACGAGAGGATTACCATCGATAGTTATATACCCATAATACCAGAGCGTGACGTTGTCTCCCTGTTTTACGATTGTGAGCTTGGGTTGCATGTAATTGTACGCCCCGTATGAAGCCACTGGAACTATTATCACCAGTGCAATCAATAGTATTATCAAGGTCTTGAACTGCATTTACTCTGCAACAATATCGAAGATAAATAGCTACTCATTTTCTTCTGCCTACCAGCACCTACAATCAGCATTCCTCAAAATTTTATGATAAATGGCGGAAGGCCAGCTGGTTGACCTGTGCATTATAAATTAACTTGTTCTATATTTTTGATAAGATTAATTATAGAGCGGGCAAGCTATTTATTCCCCAACCAATTTTGGTTGTATGCATTGTTTTAGTCTTTCCTTGGTTGGTTTAATTCTGAATAGCTGTGTTTTCCTGGAAGAGAGGTGAAGAAGAGCCATGAATCCTAATGATTTGACCAGGGTGAGAAGACACCCCGAAAGGGCGAGTTATGACAGGGATCTGCTGATGGACATTCTAGCGCACGGTTTTGTATGTAGCGTGGCATTTCAGGTAGACGGACAACCGTTCATAATTCCGATGACGTACTACAACGATTCAGAAAATATATACATCCACGGAAGCCCCGTTGCACGTGTTGTGGATACGCTTCGATCTGGAGCGCCAATCGCAATTTCGATTCTCGAACTTAATGGTCTCGTTCTTGCCAAGGGACTTCCAAGCAATTCTATAAATTACAGATCAGCAATAATCTTTGGAAAGGCAGTTGAACTTTTGACTGACGATGCAAAACTTTCTTACTTTACAGAGTGGATCGACCGCATGGTTCCTGGAAGGAAGGAGAACACCGTTCTTCCCAACGAGGACGAGTTGAGAGGTGTTTCCGCTTTCAAGGTGAAAATTGAAAATTTCTCAGTAAAGGTAAGAAAGGGAGGACCAGTTGAGACGAGAAAGAATCCCGAACTCTGGTCGGGCGTTATTCCCGCTTCGCTAAAGTTTTCAGACCCAGAATTTGTTTCAGATCCGGCGATCCCAGATTACGTCAGGAAATTCATAGAGAAAAGAAACGGGTAGTAAAAGTAGCTTGAAAAGAGTACAAAAGACTTCTTGCTAGGAGGTTTTCACCATTGGTGGATAGGAGAGTTTCTTACGGTGGGCTTGTCTTCGTTGCTTTGGTGTGGGGTACAACATTTCCTATCATTTCAGTCTCGCTCAGGTATATCGAACCGATGCCCTTCCTCCTGTTCAGGTTCGTCATTGCTGCACTTGTAATGTTACCATTCATCTTCAAGAAGATCAATAAGAGAGACGCTCTCTATGGTTCTCTGGTTGGCATTCCCCTGTTTATTGGCTATGTCACTCAGACGTACGGTCTGGATTACACCTCTCCGTCCATGTCCGGCCTGATAACAGGAATTTACATAATTTTGACTCCCATTCTCTCGATCCTCATACTGAAGAATCGTGTGGATATGGTCAAGATTTATCTCACCGTAGCGGCATTTGTCGGGATGGCTCTTATGTCAGTTTCGTCCACATCGGGACAACTATTGGGCAACGTTCTGACCCTGGGAACTGCTCTCTGTTACGCTCTGCAGATGGTTCTGACCGAAAAGTACCTCTCCAACGGAAATCCGATGGTGTTCACGTTCTTCCAATTGGTGATAGTGGCCGCACTGAGTCTTGTGGTTAGCCCTCTCTCTGTGCTGAGCGTTGGGGCAATGACCAACGACTATGTTCTCTTCTCGGTGTTGTTCAATGCCATTCTTGGAACGACACTGGCCATATGGATTATGAGCGTGGCTATCAGAAACATAAGCGCTTATCTTTCTGCCCTCATTCTGATCATAGAGCCTGTATCAGCCGTAGCCGTTTCAACAATATTCTTCCACTTTCCTGCTACTCCGCTGATGGTGATTGGTGGTGGAATTATTCTGGTTTCAATGGTGCTTGCGATAAACAGGGAAAACAAGAGAAATCAGGGAGATAGAGTTAACACTCCATCTTAGTGACTATCGAGTTGGCTGTTTGGAAATGTCAACTGCCCTGCTCCAGAGCACCTTTCTCAGGCTTGGAAGACCTTCGAACCTTTCTACGGTGAATCCTCCCGCAAACCTTGGTAATCTGGACATTTTAACATAGAGCGTCCCTAAATCTCTCGTCTTTGTCTGTGCTCTGATCAGAATTGCTGGAATTTCATTCCCCGCTCTAAGCAAAACGTCAGAAGCTTCGTCCTGAACATCCTCATGGGGAACCAGCTTCTTCAAGAACTCAGAGTCTGGTACTCCCCTCTTGAAAATTACTGCGGTTTCGAGATCCTGAAGATAGCCCAAAATCTTCTTATAATTCTCCTTCCACTGGTCGTCCTCTTGCAGCAACAACCCTATGTCCGCCTGCAGTGCAGTAAGGTGCGTAAAGAATGTCTCAACTTCAGAATCGTACTCTTCCATTGTGTTAGATATTACGCACTCAAATTTCGGAAACTCTGTGGTCTTTTCCATATTTGCAATACGAAATATAGCATCTAATCTTATCGGTTATACCAGCTAGAAATTGAAGTTTCTACGAAAAATGGGAAGTTAAGGGAATTAAAAAAAGAATGAACCTACGACTGGAGTTTTACTTCTATGTTTATTCCATCCGGCAACTGGATCCTCATTACCTGTCTTATGGTCCTCTCGTCCGCGTCGATGTAAATTAGCCTCCTGTGGACTCTCATTTCCCATCTGTCCCAGGTGGCTGTTCCAGCTCCATTAGGAGCCTTTCTGATCGGCACGATAAGTCTCTTTGTCAGAAGTGGGATCGGACCTTTCATTTCTACGCCCGTTCTACCGGCGAGCTGCCGAATTTCGGTGCAGACGTTATCGACCTTCTTGACATCGGTTCCGGACAGTGATATCTTCATTCGATAGGAAGGCATTGAAGTTCACTACTGCGTTTTCTTTTCCAAATCAATGCACTGTCCTGCGGCCACCGTTTGTCCCATATCCCTTACGGCGAACCTCGCCATAGGTGGAAATTCCGACATTTTCTCGATGACCATGGGCTTTGATGGAACGATCTTGACTATAGCTGCGTCACCGGTCTGGATGTGCTGTGGGTGATCTTCCTTAGTTGTTCCCTGTTTCGGATCAATGGTTTTTATTATCTCTGTTATCGTACAAGCGACCTGTGCCGTGTGGGTATGGAACACGGGCGTATATCCCGCTGCAATGATCGAAGGATGGTTGAGCACTACGATTTGCCCTGTGAAACTGGCGACTACTGTCGGAGGACTAGAAACGAGACCAGCTACGTCTCCTCTCCTTATGTCCGTCTTTGCTATTCCTCTGACGTTGAATCCCACATTGTCTCCGGGTTCTGCCTGTTGTATCTGTTCGTGGTGTTCTTCAATCGATTTTACCTCTCCCACCTTGTGGGAAGGTTCGAATATGATGTTGTCGCCGATCTTCATGACTCCCGTCTCAACTCTTCCTACTGGGACTGTTCCTATTCCTGTGATGGAATAAACGTCCTGTACTGGGAGCCTTAGCGGCTTGTCAGTCGGCTTTGGTGGAATTGTTAGCTGATTCAGGAGATCCAGGACCGTTGGACCCGTCCACCATGAGAGGTTTGCACTCTTCTTCATGATGTTGTCCCCCTTGTATCCTGATATCGGGATGACAGGAACGTTCTTGTATCCTACCGAGAGCAGGAGCTGTTCGATCTGCTTCTTGACTTCCTCGAACCTCTTCTGAGAGTAGGGTGGCTGGGTTGCGTCCATCTTGTTTACTAGAACGATCATCTGTGGAACTCCAAGCGTCCTTGCAAGGAAAACGTGTTCCCTTGTTTGAGCCATGACACCCTCTCCGTCCCTTGCAGAGACGACGAGCAGCGCTGCATCTGCCTGGCTCGTTCCTGTGATCATGTTCTTTACAAAGTCCCTATGACCGGGAGCGTCTATGAGAGTGAAGTAGTACTTGTCAGTTTCAAACTTTCTGTGCGCGACATCTATTGTGACGCCTCTCTCTCTTTCCTCTTTAAGTCTATCCATAACCCAAGCGAACTCGAATGTTGCCTTTCCTTTCTCTTCAGCCTCTTTCTTGTATTCCTCGATAATATGAGCTGGAATTTCTCCGTGCTCGAATAGAAGTCTTCCTACTGTGGTCGACTTACCATGATCAACGTGACCAATGGTTACGAGATTCAGATGTGGTTTTTGCGTAGCCATACTATTGTGCCTCCATATTATACCTAGCTACCGCCTATTTTATCTCCGTATATATCCTTTGTTGTGTCACCCTCTCGTTCCAAGTGTTGACGGTCTGGACTGTAGGTGATATACGTGGTCTCTGACCCGTCGATCAACCGAAGAAAAAGATGTAGATGGCAGTCAAAAATAGGGCAGCAACAACGAACACATCGACTGTCGAAGGCTTTAACCTTGAAAGGCTTCTTGCGACACCCTTCATTACGACCGCCAATACTATCAACAGTGCTACTACACTTGTTATGACAAAAGTGATGCTGATGGCAGCTATCTCCGTGCTTCCAAAATGAAAAGATGCTATGATGATGGGCAGGAGGACCGGATCAGGAAATATGCTCACCAGCAGGGAAGTGTTCTCGATGTTCTTGTTCTCCCTTCCTTCTCTGATGGTGTTCACCAGAATGTATATCGCTACCACTACCAGTACGACGATGGAGACTTCCTTCAGCGCGTTCAATCCAAAAATGCTTACTCCTAGGAACAGGGCAAACAGCGAAAGGACTACAGAAGTGGAACCGTGAAGAAATCCCAGAAGCGTCGAAATGCCAAGAACTCTTCTCTTCTTGTAACCTCTTTTCAGCGAAAGAGCGGTCAGAGGGAGCCAGTGGTCCGGAGCGATCATGTGGAGGGATGCGACGATTACAGCTATCCCGACATATACCAACCCCGAATACATTCTAGGGTGATGAGGTCTGCGTATTAAAATGTCTTTTGGAATGATTCCTTAGAGAATTCGAAAATAAATTGTGGAATGGAAGGAATTGTTTTCCTCCATTCACCGTTACTAAAATGGTTCAAAGATCTGCGTAGTATTTCGCGTCGTAGGGTTCTGGTTTGAGTCCCTTTCTTTCCCTGATCTTACCTACCACTGAGGACTGCAGATCCCTCGGCACAGTCTGATGACCGTGATTCTCTGTGGACCACAATACTCTTCCTCCGGTGGCTCCCCTTATAGCGGATGCAAAACCGAACATTTCTGGAACCGGGACCATGGCAGATATCTTGGACTGCTCTCCCTCCTGTTCCATTTCGGTAATGACTCCCCTTCTCTGCTGGAATTCTCTGGTGACTGAACCAGATTCCTCCAAGGGCGTATCTACAAAAACCTTCTGGACTGGTTCTAGAAGAACCCTGTTTGCCATGCACATCGCTCCGTATATGGCGTTCCTCACTGCAGGTATCACCTGAGCGGGGCCCCTGTGGATGCTGTCTTCGTGGAGCTTCGCATCTTCCAGCATGACTTTGACTCCATACACTCTCTCGTTGGCAAGAGGTCCTCTGTCAATTGCCTCCGTGAACGCCTCCTTAACGAGTTCCATGGTTTCGCTCAGGTACTGAATACCCTTTGTCATGTCAAGAAGAACATTCGGGCCATGCACAGCTTCGATTCCCTTTGCCTCGTCCCTGTCTAGCCCCAACTCCTGGAGTGTTGCTATCACTGCCTTCTTGTCCTTTATCCTGTCTGCCTGTGCGATATCCCCCTTAAGGATTGCCTCAACGATCGGTTTTTCAAGAGGTTCAACCTCCACGTAGAATCTGTTGTGCTTGTTTGGGGACTTACCCTCAAACGGTCCACCTTTGGCCTGAACCGTTTCCCTGTACACAACTATGGGGTCAGATGTATCGACCTCGACCTTGTGCTCGTTCTTTATCCTGTAGAGAGTGACGTCTAGATGGAGTTCGCCCATACCTGACATAAGGTGTTCTCCGGTCTCCTGGTTGATCTCCACCTCGATGCTTGGATCTGCTTTTGCGATAGTCCTCAAGACCTCTATGAGTCTGGGGAGATCCTTTGTGTGCTTTGCTTCGATGGCCACCGTGACAACGGGTTCCGAATAGTGGACCATCGGTTCGAAAACATCCATGTTCCCGATACTCGACACGGTAGAGCCTGCAATTGCATCCTTGAGTCCTACGACCGCAGGGATGTTCCCAGCGTCCATCTCGTCAATCGATATCCTGTCGGGGCCCACCATCATTGCCAACTGCTGTACTTTGTATTTTCTATCGCCCGCACCTGAAATGTATAACTCAACACCCTTCACCAGCTTTCCGCTGAAGAGTCTTCCAACCGCGACCTCTCCTGCATGTTCATCGACTATTATCTTCGTGATCATCATCATTACTGGCCCGTCGGAGTCACACGTCGTCATTGCCTTGCCAACTTCTGACGTTATCTCTCCCTTCCATATCTGCGGAATCCTGTACACCTGTGCGATCTTGGGGGAAGGAAGGTGATGCACCACCGCATCCAGGAGAACCTTGTGTAGCGGGGATTTCTTTGCCAGAGTCTTCTGGTCCCCGGCTTGAAGGTGCTGATAGACTTCCCTGAAACCTATAGATGACCTGGGAGTGTACTTGGTAGAGACTGCCCAGTTGTTGAACGCCGAACCGAAAATGACAGAACCATTCTCCACGTTGACCTGCCACGATTCCTTGAATTCCTCGGGAGCATACCTCTTCAGCAGCCTGTTGACCTCTGTTATTATCTTGACGAACCTCTTCATCATGTCGTCGGGCCCCAACTTCAGTTCGTTGATCAGCCTGTCGACCTTGTTTATGAAGAGTATTGGTTTGACCTTCTCTCTCAGAGCCTGACGGATGACCGTCTCGGTCTGGGGCATAGGTCCCTCTACCGAGTCAACCACTATAACGGCACCATCCACCGCTCTCATCGCTCTTGTGACGTCTCCGCCGAAATCCACATGTCCCGGGGTATCGATCAGATTTACCAGGTAGGTTGTGCCCTCGACCTCGTGAACCATCGATGCGGATGCAGCGTTGATTGTTATTCCCCTCGCCTGTTCCTGCTCATCGAAATCCAGGACCAGCTGCTTTCCAGCCAGCTCTTCGCTCATCATGCCTGCACCTGCGATCAGGTTGTCGGATAACGTTGTCTTGCCGTGATCTATGTGCGCAGCTATTCCAATGTTTCTGATCCTGGTTATATCCTTCATTATTTCAGAAGCTTTCTGAATGTTGTCCTCTTTTCTTCCCATTCAAAATCACCTCGCTGAGGAAGCTTGCCTTTCCTTGTCGTCCTTCTCTTTTATCGAGTAACAACTAGGATCGTTCTTCGCTGCAGCTATAATTTCATCTGCGAGCGCATCCTTCATGTTCTTCTTCGTCTTCTTCGCCGTCTGTCTTGCGCCAGAAGAAATGTTCCTTATCGCAAGATCCAGTCTCCTTGAGGAACTGGTATCTACTGACTTCGGTACAGCAATTCCGCCGTACTTCAGTCTCGTGATCTCCTCCCTCGGACCGGCGTTCTGTATTGCGTTGACGTATACCTGGACCGGGTTCTCTTTCGTCTTTTTCTCGACCGTCTCAAAGGCGAGCTTCACTGTTCTGTAGGCGCTTTGCTTCTTTCCAGTCCACCTAATCGTCCTCATGAGATTGTTTATCAATCTCTCCACCACGTTCATCTGTGCCTTTCCCATGAACTTGTTTGCGTGTTTTCCTCCGCTGTGGAGTGTTGCGGTTGGCTTTAGTGAAATGTATTTGGTGAGACCTGGATCTACGACCGAGATGCCTTCAGTCTCCCACTTTTCAAAAACGAGAATGCCTGCCATTTGACTCACCTGACTGGTTTCTCCTTTCTCCCCTTTACCAGCTCTTTCAGGGAAACGTTGTTGACCTTTATTACCTTGTATCTCACGCCCGGAATGTCTCCCTTGGACCTGCCCATTCTTCCTCCTATTCCTTCCACGACGACCTCGTCGTGTTCGTCAATGAAGTTTATAGCGCCATCGCCGGGTGCAAATGCGGTAAGCTGTCTGCCGTTCTTTATGAGCTGTATCTTGACACACTTCCTTATTGCAGAATTCGGCTGTTTGGCCTCTATTCCGACCTTTTCAATAACGATTCCTCTTGCCTGGGGAGCACCCTCTAGAGGATCACTCTTGATCTTTAATCTCAGCACTCTTCTCTTGTAATCCCTATCCGACCATCGTAACTTGTCTCTATTAGTTCTAACCTGTTTTCCACCCATTAGTCCGTTAGGCAATTGTTTCACCTCAAGGCGCCTTTCAAAATGGTGAAGGCATATAAAAATATGCCTATCACTGTACAGGCGGACATGGTATCATGTATATTCATGATTGGAATCATCCCAGGAAAAAAATCTTTCAAAGGTAAAGATAGAAAATACCGTTGCCTCTTTCCCTTCAGAGGAGTGAAACGACCTTTGGATAGAGCACCGTTTCTTCTTGCTTGTGATGCTCCGCTAGAGTTTCCTTCAGCGTATTGAGATCGTTCTCAGTCTCCGTCCATCCAGTGTAAGTTGACTCTACAGACTGCTCCACCAACTTCATTATCTTTGTGTGTTCTTGAAGAATCTTTATGTAAGGTTCTGACGCATCTTTCCCGATCTTGTCTATGAGAAATTTCAGCAGGACTCCCTCTTCATCAATGATGTGCTGTGAGAGCGTTTCCCTGACTTCAGCTATGACTGGGAAAGCTCCACTCAGATTCCCCGTTTTGTAGGTGATGACTGCGTCGTCGATAGTGGCTGGAAGAGTGGTGTGTTCTTCCCTGAGTTTCTCGATCAGTTCCTTAATAGGCAATTCCCTAGCTTTCATGTTCGGTTAGACTGACTTATCATTTAATCTTTTCAAGGTCCGTGATGTCTCAAATTGGTTTTGACCAGGTGTGATACTAGATCTCGTTCATCTTCTTTTTACATCCTGCATTCTGGATCTAGTTGTAGACCAGCAAAGCAGGTGAATGAGCGCTCAAAACTTAAGTCTCCTCAAAATATTTAAATACCACCGAATCAATTAAATTTATGTCGGAAAATCTGCATCTTAAAAGAGAACTCTCATTCCCCGACTTGATAATTCTTGGAATTGTTGGTGCTGTAGGCACGGGGATTCTTTTTTCCAGTGCAGCGATGACAGGGATTGCCGGTCCCGCTAGCTTGCTGTCTTGGCTACTCGGCGGAATTTTTTACCTGTTCATTGGATTTACGTTCGTGGAATTGTCTGCTACATATCCGGAGGCAGGTGGGCCTTCCAGGTATGCACTGTACACACATGGCTGGTTCACAAATCTGATAAATTCATTTGCTGACCTGATATGGTACCTTTTTATTGCACCCATTGAGGCATTCGCAATCGTTTATGGCCTCACCATCTTTGATCCGGGTCTTGTCACGGCAAGTGGATTTCCTACAATCGCTGGTGCAGGACTCGCAGTACTCTTGCTGCTGATAATGATTCCGTTCAATTATTTGGGCACAAGGGTTTTCGGAAAATCCACATTCTTCCTCGGCATTGCGAAGTTGATCTTCTATCTCGCCGTTGCGTTTGGTCTAGTAGCCGTTGTTTTCCACGCGGTTAACTTCAGAATATACGGAGGCATAGCTCCCTTCGGGGCGGCTGGAATTTTTGCGGCCACACCGTTTGCGATGTTTGCCTTTGGTGGAATAAGAGTCTTGCCCGATTACGCTGAAGAGACCAAGAACTACAAGAAGTTGCCTCTCGCCATAATAATAGTGGTGGTGGGTCAGCTCCTCATCTACCTTCTGTTTGATTTCGTGTTCGTCAGCGGAATAGACTGGACAAAACTCGGCATAACACCTGGAAACTGGGCAGGGGTATCCTCTATTGCGGGAAATCCGTTCATCACAATGTCTCATGACTACAACGCTCCTTTCCTGTTTATCCTGACTCTGATCGTGGGCATAATCGGTCCCTTTGTCGTTGGATACATCTACCTCGGAGGAGGATCGAGGATAATATTCGCTATGAGCAGAACGAGGATAATGCCGCAGCTGGCAAAATTCCTGCACAAGAAGTTCATAATTCCGTACTGGGCAATAATCATAATAGCCGCCGTCGGTGCTTTCCTTGCATTCCTCGCCGCACCACTTCCGAACATCTACACACTCATAGAAGATGCTGTGGTCGCTGGCTATCTTGGTTTTTCGGTAAATCCAGTTGCACTGGTAGTTTCAAGAAGGCAGGGAGAGACCAAGTGGAGAATGCCTGGGGGCTACATACTGGCCCCAATAGGGTTTGCAGCAGCGGCGCTGATAATCTTCTGGAGCGGTTGGATAACCGTCTATTATGCAGTGCTGATCCTGCTTGGAGCGGTGATATTGTTTGGTCTGATACAGCCCGCTATAAGAGGTACTTGGAAGAGAGACTTAAAGAACTTCCCCAACTCTCTGTGGTACATTTTCTACATAGCTTTCCTACTGTTCATGACTTACATAGGAAGCGACGGTGCATTGAGCGTGGTGTCGTTCTACGATGCGACGGCTATCACTGTAGTCGTTTCGTTGGCAGTATTCTTCCCACTGGGAGTCCTGTCGGGACTGAAGACGAAGTTAGAAGTCCCTGAATATAGGGCTGACGTCGAAGTTTCATCGGGGGCGGCTAAGTAAGTACCGTGAGATGCTAGTAATCAACGATTCGGACGTTACGGAGAACACAGACTATAGAACTCTAACTAAAGAGTTGAAGAGCGAGTTCATTAGGTTACGGGAAGGTACGGCGAAGAATCTCTACAGGAAACGTCTTGAGTCAAGCCAGGGAATCCTGGACATCATGGGAGGAATAGATGAGGAGGAAGGGGTAGGGGCAGTTAAACAGTACTTCTATGGCCAGAATATCAATTTTCTTATTTCTCTTTTTTCGACCAGGACTTCGGAAATACTAGCGATCTTTCCGGGTAGAGTAGTCACCAGAATAAGGACAGCAGCGGCGTCTGCTCTAGCTACCGACATTCTCTCAAAGAGGGATTCTAGCGTGATTGGTTGCATTGGCGCAGGCTACCAAGCATCCGAACAGGTCAGAGCGATGTCCCAGATGAGGACCATCAAGAGAGTGATGGTAAGCGACCTTGACCCGGAGAAGTTGATGGCCTTCAAGAGGATGGTAGAAGAACAACTTGGTGTTGAGGCGGTTGCGAAGAAGAGTGTGGATGAGTCATTCAGGGAAGCGGACATTATCTTGACTGCAACTAATTCTGATGTCCCAGTCATAAGAGACGAATTTATCGGAGACAGCTGTTACATCAATTCTATCGGCAGCTACACCCCAAGAATGAGAGAGATAGAGACATCGACAATATGCAAATCGAGAATAGTTGCTGTGGATTCACTGGAAGAGACTTCCAGGAACACTGGAGAGTTGATCGACGCTCTGTCATCAGGCTGCGTGGATAGTGGTGAGATAAACGAGTTCACAGATCTTGTCACTGAAAACATCAAGATAAGAAGAAAGTCTGAACGAGAGAGCAGTTATTTCAAGTCCATAGGAGTTGGAATCGAAGACCTGACAATAGCATATTATCTCTACTCAAATTTCTCCTAAGACTGTGCCTCATGTTCTACAGAACCGACTTGGCCTATCTTCCTTGAGCGCTGAATCAGAAGAACGCTTTTGGATTAGCCAGCGAAACGTTCTAGAATCAGTAGATCGTTCCTATCTCTGTGTACTTGGACGTAATAAGCTTGCCTTCCTTGAAACGATCCGGGCTGAATTTCCTCCAGTCAAAGGTAGCTCTTTCAGGTGGCACGTCTGTGACCATTTCGGAAGTTATAAGGCCGTAAGCCGGAGACAGCTTGAATCCATGTCCGCTCAGTCCAACACAAGCATAGACGCCCTCAAGTCCCAGTCCATCGAGGGAAGATATTATCGCTTGTCCATCGGGGGTCATGTCGTAGAGTCCCGTGACGGATGAAACGACGGTCGCTTCTCCCATTCCTGGTATCCTATCTGTCAGGCGGCTGACGTAATCTTCTATGTAATCATATTCGGCGGCTTCTGGTAGATTGTCTTCTATGTTTACTGGCTTCTTGTCAATCTCGGGATCGAGACTCCCCGCAGCCAATAGGGTCGACCCTTCCATCTTGTAGTATGCCAGATTTGGTGGATCCCATAGGACCGGTTTTTCTCCTTGAAACTTTGCCGGTCTCTTTAGGTATATCACGGAGTGCATGGACGCAGTGATTGGGAAAAGTTTGTTCTTGGATACGCCGGAATTTTCCAACAACTTGTTCGTCCAGACATTTGTCGCCAGGATCACCTTTTTTCCAGTCAGGGTAGAGCCGTCGTTCAAGTGGATTTTGACCTTACCGTTACCAGACTCTAACCTCTTTGCTTCCTTTCCGACCCTGACTACTACTCCAGAATTTCTCGCAGCTTCCGCATAGGAATTTGATACGGCCACTGGATCTGCATATCCGCTGAGCGGTTCGAAAACGACGTAATCGAATCCACTCAGGGAAATTCCCGGAAAGTGCTTTTCGATTTCTCTTGAGGACGATTCTACCTCTTTGATCCCGAGTCCCCTGAGCATTTCCACATTTTCTTTCGCGGTGTCTCTGTACTTTTCGTCGAATGGAAAGAACATCCCCGGCTGATGCAACCCGGAGAAACCGATGGAATCGAAGTTAGAAATGACATCGAACGAGTACTTGCCCATTGCCGCGATCAACTCGTTGCTGTAGTGCGTTCTGATCAGAGCGCTGGATTTAGCAGTATTACCGGTGGCGATCCCTTTTGAGTCGATCAGAAGCACTTTTCCTCCGTATTTTCTCAGATAATAGGAGATACTTGTTCCCGTGCTCCCTGCTCCTACTATGATAAAATCGAAGTCGGGGTCCATACGATCCCATGGGGAATCTGTACTATAATTTAGTCCTTGTTCGAGACCTTCGAGTTCTCCGCTGTCGCAGCTCTATCGGCCAAATAGTATCTGTTCCTGAATTTGAATATGTAGATCGTAGTGCTTCCGACCAGTCCCTTCTCCATGCTCCTTCTTTCCTCATAATACTTCGATGGATCCACTGAGTATCTCAGGACAACTTTACCAGCCTTTTCCAGGATCAACTTCTTCCTTGCTTCTTCCAGACTGATCGCAGAATCTATCACAGAATAGGACCTGACAATGAACGGATCTAGAATGAGCTTCTCACCCGTGAGCAGCGTCTTCTGCCTGTCCTGATGCAACAGACTCAAGTCCTTCTTCTCTTGCAGGAATTCAGGAAGCAGCCCTGAATAATACAGAGAACCGTCCAGATCATATAACCACTTTTTTGGACGCTCTGTGTATTCAACTTTCCTTGACAAGTCCTTGTTGTAAACAATTCTGTTTCCACTCGGAAGATTAAGTGCACTCTTCTTGAACCTTTTGAGCCCGCCGAGATACGTGCTGAGCTGTTTCAGCTCACCCTGAAGCGATATATACTCAAGCTCCCAGTCGTCAGGCACAAGACTGGGCGACATGAATGCGGGGATATCGAAGGATATGTTTTCTGACGCGTACAGTTTTACCACCTCCAGCGGGTTAGGAGACAGATCCGAGAACGACCAACCATCGCCGGTCTTCTTTCTGGACGGATCAGAATGAGTTGTGTCAACGTCTCTCAACATCTTGACGACGTTTTCATCAGTGGCATTACCTTCAATGAACTCTACGTTTGTTATTCCCATGGTCTCTGCATTCTTCCTGCAGTCTTCCATCCTTTTGTGATCGTTTTCTACTGCCACCACTCGTCTTGAAGCTAAAGCGAAATAGAGTGCCTGCACTCCTATCCCCGATCCTAGGTCGGCAATGCTGTCTGTCTTCAACCTCTTCGCTCTGTACTCTGCTATCTGTGGAGGGGTACTCATCCTGAAACCCTCGTCGTCGAAAACGAACTTGTCGATAAGCTGCTTCTTGACTTCGGTCATTCTCTTCCTGGGTTCAAAACACCTGAGGGCTACTGTTTCAGTTTCCCCGTCACCTTTGCGAAGCCTTCAGATACCATTTCCTGCATATCCCCCACTCCATATACGCTGAGAAAACACTTCATTGCCTCCGCCGTGACCTTTGCTGCGCCTATACTATAACCGGTCCCAATCAGGAGGAATTCCACATCATCCCCTTCATTCTTTAGCTCCATCTTGCCCAGTGGTGTGAAATTGGAGAACTCCTTTATCTCCTCTGGCAGTTTTCTTACGTCTGGTTCTATTGTCTTAATAAATTCGGCTGCCACTCTTGCGCTCTCGCACCACATCTCCATCACCTTGTCCTTAGATTTCTCTAGGGCGAGGTTCAGTGTTGGATCGAGTAATATATTTGGAATAGGAACAGCATTAATGGCCTTGACAACCTCGAAGTAGTTGAGCAACCTCATCAACCTGCTCCTTGACAGCCCCATCTCCTTCAGGTGAAGATACAGATCCACAGATTCTGTGATTATAGAACTTATGGTCTTCCCGTCTGCATCCGCCGAGTCCTGAATCTTCTTCGCCATCTCGTTTGTTAGCGAAACGTTGAGTCTTGCCATCTTGCTGTGTCAATACTGGTGAGTATAAATGTGTTCACCTGAGTAAAGTTGTGCTCTGGAGTGTGTGATGAGTGAAATACCCTGCGGAAATTTTGGATTGGTGACCTAAAATATGGCATGGCTATTTACAGACCCACTGGCAGCAAACCTATTCGTAGTCGGAATAATGTTTGCCTCTTTTGGATCTTACGCAATCTATAGGTTCCTCTTTAACAGGAACAAACCCGAAATAAACATGGGCTTCGCCTACCTTCTGATAGCGACAGGAGTATACTCACTCTTCTACGGAATACTCTATAGTATCGTAGTGCCGACACCCTTCACTGTAGCAGACGGAGAACTCTTCGGAGACCCAATGATAATCCTTGGTGTTGCATCTATATTGATCGGAGTCTTGATGAACAAGAAAGTCTCCCTCGCATTCGCTGGAATATTCACATTCTTTGGGGGAGTGCTCGGAGTCGTTTACGCAATAGAGGGATACAAGCTTGGAATGTCCTCACCTCTATACTTACTTCTCCTATACCTTGGAGCTGGAATCGGAGGAATGCTAACCGCACCACTGGTTGTCCTACCAAACAAGAAGGCCGTTCAGATACTAGCTGTACTCGTCGCGATTGCTTTCCTTGGTGTTGCAATTCTCTCGTTCTTCATAGGAACGACTGCGATAGGCGGGCATCTAGTAGACTTCGCAAAGACGAGGGCCTAAACTTTTTATTGTTTTATTATGCAAACGCTGCTGGTCTCCTGTCCAAAATGCGAGTCCAAAGACTTCACAGTCATGGAGCCAGCAGCCATCACTTATAAATGCTTCATTAAGGTTCCCTTCGTCTGCAACAAGTGCGGTTACAGGGGAAATATCAAAGTCATAAAGGACGAGAAAAAAGAAATAGAGATTCTCGTTGAATAAGCGAATCACACATTCAATGAACTACAGACGTTCTTGATAAATACAACTATTTAATCGAAAGATTTATTTTTAGATAGATTTAATCATAGATGTGTTGCTTAAGAAAGTGAAAGTAATTCTTATTCTGATAGCATTATCACTTTCTTCAGTGACCGTAGCGGGGACTCTTGTCAAAGATATTTCTATATCCGGGGCTGTACAACAAAACACTCTCCCCCTTGATCCTCTGAATGGGAGTTTCGAATTCCTTTCAGGATTTACTCAGAGTATTAACTATACAGATTACGGTTGGTCTCTGTTGAGGGGGGAGCCTACTCCCTTGATTTCCAGTTTCCCAAATTATTTTGGAGAGCCTTCAATTGCACTGGCGAATGGAACCACGCTATTTTCAGATAAGAGCGTTGTCAAGGGAGACAAAGCCGTATCATTCCAATTTGTAATAAACGCAAATGATGGAAATGGGTCATTCGCTATCTCGAACAGCACTGGGGCTAGTATTGCAGCGGTGTCTGTAGACGGCACAAACGTATCCATCAGCTCTTGCAATGGAAGTTCTTCATTTTCCGGTGAGATATCTCCAACTTCAGACATCAGCAACGGCTGGGTGCTCGTATCCGGGAATCTGTTCAATTATACGGAAGGAAATACTAGCGGCTGGAGACTTCTGTTATTTCTAGACAATACGTCATCGGTCTTTGCGAACATCAGTGCTCCGCTGGGATATTCCTACGGAGGCGTAGAGATATCATCATCTAGTGGTGACGTCTACTTCACGGACATTATTTTCACTAGCTACAGAATGGCACTATTCATTCCTGGCTATAACAACATGGAAGGCTATGGCCAGGGTTCTGGCGCTCTTGTCAGTCTGCTACAACCATTCACTATACTTCACTCAAACTTCATGCTCTATAACTGGTCCGTTGCGAGATACTCGACCTTGAGCTTCCAGATAAATGTCATGAATTTGACCGGTGCTGAAAGCCCAACCTCTAACGGCTTCTTCCAGCTTGGGGTCGATCTCGATCCCAATGGTAAGATTGCTCCCTGGTATGTTACTGGAAAGAGTGCTATAGCAATATACTTCAATAATCACCCTAGCCCTGACTATATGCCTGGATTCGACACCCCAAATGGCACTTTGCTTGGCCTGACAATTCAGTACATTCCTCTGGAGGAGAAGATCATATTTCAGATAGTGGACTATAGCGTCAATAACCAATTCAGATTCTGGAATACTAGTATCCAGTACAACGGACCGGAATTCTGTGCAGCTTACACGCAGATTGAGACGTCTTCCATGAATGGAAGTCAGCTAAACAATTACCGCTTCAATGGGACGATGTACAACATTTCCTATGGTTCTGACATGTCTAGCATGACCCTGCTGAACAGCAGCTATATGCTGCCATTTTCAATTGACGCTCCCCTCAACTGGAGCCTAACGTACTACAGCGACGTCACAGCGGGATACAGGCAAATGGACTGAAGGAGTAAGGTAAATTGTCCAAGTATCAAGTCAACTCGAGAGGCTCGTCTGATTAGAGCGGTTCAGTTCGTCTTTAAGGGTACCAATTATTTCATTTAGGTTCACAACTTCATATCTCACTCTCTTTTCAGCTATCGCGTCCCTGACTCTCCTTTCCCTCTTTATGAGACCGGAGCTCTCTCCACTCTTGATCTCCAGGAAGATAACTTCCATGTCCTCACTTTCGTCGCTTAGCCCTCTGAAGGCTATAAAATCGACAGGTGTCCCAAGGTGTCTGAAGTCCTTTAGGTTGACACCATATCTCTGAGAAAGAAGGACTGGTGAGAACTCTTCACCTATCTTCCCGAGGAGAGTGTTAATGGATTTCTGGATCGCATCCTTTCTAATAGTCTCCTCTTCCTTTTTCTTCCAAGAAGCTAACTGTACCTCATAGTCCCTTTTTACCGTATCAGTGATCTGATTCCTGATTATGTCCACACTTGACTGGGCCCATTGATCGAACAGCTTCCTTCCCAACTCTTGAGCCTGTCTCTCTCCCTTAGTCCTTTCCTGCTCTATTAAGATCTTCAACCTCGCAAATCTTCTTTCTGCTATGAAGATTATAATCACTATTGTGAGCACAAAAATGAGAACGATAGAGGCGATCAGTGGGATTGAGATTGTCATAGTCACAGATACTACTCGGATCTAAAAATCTTTAACCTTTCCCTACCTATTTGGAGCATGGCCGAGTTGAGTCGGTTCGAGAAGTTCTTCGTCAACAGGAGAGGTGAGTCTTCTTTCATGAAGCTCACCGGTGATCTTGAATCCTCAGGAGTCCTGAGAATCGATGATAAGTCCAGAGTGCTTGAGTTGGGAGGAGGAAATGGGGCCTTTTCTTCTCTAATTTACAACAAGTTTCGCCCCGCGTCTTTCACCCTGACTGATTACGATCCTGATCAGATCTCACTGGCCAAGGAAACTCTGGAGAAAAAATTCGGGACTTTGCCAAGCACATTTATTCTTCAACAGGCAGATGCAAGACACCTCGTCTTTGAGAACAACAGCTTCGACATGGTTTTAGCCCACTTGATCCTGCATCACCTAGGAGGATTGGAAGACATATTCGAGGGACTGAAAGAGGTATCTAGAGTTCTAGTTCCAGGAGGAGCATTCATCTACGCCGAATTTGCTCACAAGAAGGAGATAAGGGCAAAGCTTACTGAAATGGGTTTCGTTATATCCTTCAGAAAAGGATTTCATAGGGAGACGGTCGTTGCGATAAAGCAGAACACCACAGGACAAAGCTAACGCAGTTGACACGGCCTTCAATTTTACCCAGAAGGTGCCTTTCGGCAACATTCTATGATGGGGCGTACGTCATTACGGGAGATATATCCATGTATATCCTATAGTCTTCGACTGAGCTCCCTCTGTATTTTAGAACACTCACCACGGGAAGAGAGATCACCTTTCCGTCCTTCATTGTGTAATTTGCTATTGCCTCCACTGCATATCCTACCCCCTTCACATATATTCCTTTTAAATCGTGCCTGAGTCCATTTATCTTAGAGAAGAGATAGTTCAGTCCGGAGATCACAGCCTCCCGTCCAGTCCATAGATCGTTGTTGGAGAACCTGAACTTAACGTCTGTCGTCAAGAGTTCAGAAAAAGCGACGGCATCCATCTTGTCTGCAACCTTGAAAACATCTTCTACGTTCTTGGTCATGTTTCCCAAATCAAATACGAGATTAAATTGGTTGCTCACTCTACAGAAAATCCTACGGTGAGCTATTCATTCCTCAAGAATTCCTCAGAGCAAGGTTTCACTTTGATGCAATGACATCGATCTCAACGAGTGTATCACCACTCGGGAATCCAGTCACTACTGTAGTTCTGGCTGGTGGATTTACAACAAAATACTTTGAATAGAGTTCGTTCATTCTTTTGAAATCCTCCTTCTTTGAGAGATAGACGGACGTCTTCACAACGTTTTCCAGAGCAAATCCTCCGGACTCCAGAATCCTCCTGATCTTTGACATTGCATTCTCAAATTGCTCGTCCAGATCTGTAGTCTTGTTGGAAACAGTTCCAACCTGTCCGGAAAGATATATTAGGTTTCCCGTAACCACTGCGTGTGAATATGGTCCGGCCTTGGGGATGTCCGGAACCGTTATTGTCTTGACCATGAATTGAAATGAAGACCGGGAATTTAAAGCGTTGGCAAATCGTCCTCTTGTTCCTTACCCGAGCTCTTCAAAGAGAGAGACGGGGGGAAGCCATCTTTCTGACAGGATCAGAGGAATAAGACCTACCGAAGCTGCAAGTCGAGAATTACCACATAAGTGAGGAATGATCCATTTTTAAGAGAACAAGTCTTTTACAAGGTGTTCAAATTGCCCGAATCTTTGATTGCACCGCATGGGGCTGCCCGGATTTGGACCGGGGTCACAGACTCCCAAAGCCCGTAGGATACCAAGCTACCCCACAGCCCCTTCCGACCTCATTTTCATTCGGCATAAATCCCTTTTCCCTACAATTCTCGATCCAGTTCGCGGTTCAAGATTCTGGAGATGGAGCGTACAATCTCTTTCGGTTCCTTATCTGCATCTACCTCTATGCCGGTTCTAAACTCTGTGGACTTCTTATACACCCTCCTGGTCTTCTCTTCGCCCAACACTGCGTGCCTGGAGGAATCTCTTCTTATGCACTCTTCAAGCGGTACCGTGAGAGTAAGGACTATGCCTCTGAATTTGTTCAGGCGATTCATTAGGTCAACGATCACGTCTTTGAAGTAGAAATTGCCATCATAGATGACCAACTTACCAGAGTCCAGATGTTTGATTGCTTCCTTCGCAACAATCTCATTCACCCTCAGGAAACTCCTCTTTGCAATATAGCCGTCCTCCCATTCCTCCAGCCCGAACCTGTCGAGAACTTCGTCAACTGATATGTAAACCGCATCGTATAATCTTGAAAGTTCCTTTGAGATCGTTGTCTTCCCGGAACCCAACGGTCCTCTTATGACCACAAAGAATGCTTGCAACTCCCCATCAGCCTCTTCATTTGGCCGCCGTTCAGGAGCCATATTCCGTTCAGCCATTAAAATTATCTACTAATTTTCTCTTCTACGATCATGAACTGTGAGCTGTGTGGAAAGGTGATGGACCGTTACCACGAAGTTATCATTGATGGAGTTAACATGAAGGTCTGTCACGACTGCGCCAAGTACGGAAAGGAAATTAATAGGAAACCCGCTGCAGTGCAGAGAGAACCCGCCCCACAGAGTGTCCAGAGAAACAACTTCATCCACGTACCACCACCCCCTCTGGTCAGGAAGAAAAGTTCGATTGGTGCAGAAGACTCGGACGAACCAATCCTAGATTTCGGAAAAGCGATCAAGAAGAGAAGAGAGGAGATGGGACTCTCTCAAGAAGAGCTTGCAAACAAGCTCCAGGAGAAGAAAAACCTGATCGCAAAAATAGAGAGGGAAGAAATGAAACCAGACAAACAGACGGCGAGAAAGATAGAAAAATTGATGGGCGTGAGAATTCTGGAAAAAGTGCAGTGAACTGAATACCGTCCGCAGCTAATTCTTCCCTAGAGTCTCTTCCGGTGGAAGTGTCTTCATTGGAGGAAACAGAATGACCTCTTTTATTGATGTTTGATTGGTGAATATCATAGCAGGCCTATCGATGGATATCCCAATTCCGGCCGTAGGAGGCATGCCGTACTCTATTGCATCGATGAAATCTTCGTCGAAAGGCGGCGCATCTTCGTCACCCTTCTTTCTCTCTGCCTCTTGATTCTCAAACATCTTTCTCTGATACACCGGGTCCGTCAGTTCCGAATACGAATTGGCAACTTCCATCCTTCCGACGTAGAGTTCGAACCTCTCTGCTAGCTTCGGGTTCCCCCTCTTGATCTTTGTGAGCGGGCACATGAATGTTGGAAAGTCCATCACAAAGGTGGGCTGAAAAGTCTTGCTCTTCAGGTATTTATCATACAACGAATCGGCAACGTGGTAACGATCCGGGTGCTTCAGTCCAAGTTTCTCAGAGTCGTTTATGGAGACCGCATCATCATCCGAAATAGAAGAAACGTCAAAGCCTGTTATCTTCTTCAACTCTTCCACCCAGTACATTCTTGCGAATGGTGGAGTGAAGTCTATGGTCTCACCCTGATATTCTACCTTCAGGCTGCCGAATGTCTTGAGTGCAAATGAGCTCAGCATCTCTTCCATCATTTTCATGAATGTTTCGTAGTCGCTGAATGCCTCGTAGTATTCTATCTGAGTGAATTCGGGATTGTGAATCGTGTCAGCGTCCTCGTTCCTGAAATCCTTGGAGACCTCATAGACTCGCTCTGCTCCCCCGACGATCAACCTCTTCAGATATAGCTCGTCGGATATTCTCAGGAACATCTGCTTGTCATCCAGAGTGTGGTAAGTCGTTTTGAATGGCTTTGCGTTAGCGCCACCGTAAAGGTCCTGAAGTATGGGCGTCTCAACTTCTATCCCTCCCCTAGAATCCAGAGTGTTCCTGACGTGAGTCATGAATTTCGCCCTGGTCTCGAATGTCTTGAGAACTTCCTGATTCATCATCAGGTCCAGGTGCCTTGATCTGTACCTTGCCTCTGTGTCGGTCAGTCCTTGCCATTTGTTTGGCAGGGTCCTGAGCGTCTTTGAGAGCATCGTCAACTCCCTCGCTCCTACACTGATCTCTCCTCTCTTGCTCTTCATGACCACCCCTCTGATCCCTAGGGTGTCTCCTATGGAGGAGTTCGTCAGTACGAGCAGCGATTTCTGGTCGAGCTCATTGTTCCTGATTAGCCCCTGTATTCTTCCGGTCCTGTCTTGAATATCGATGAAAGTGATTCCACCCATCTGTCTCATCTGCATTGCTCTACCTGCAATGCTGACCTCTCTTCCCTCCAGTTCCGAAAAACCATCCCTTATCGCCCTTGCGTGGTGGGACACGCTGTAAGTATACGGATATGGTTCTATCCCGGCCCTTCTGAGGACATTTATGCTCTCCAACTTTGCATCATCAATTGATGTCAAGCTGTGATCTCTCCTTCAAATCAGGTAAGTAGATGTATCTCCGTCTCTGAATCTCTAGACTCGAGCCGCGACTATCTGATCGTTCCCACACATCACTTGAGCAGCCTGGCCCTTATAAGGGCCCTCAAAGGAACACCGTCAATTTCATCCTTTGTGGTCTTGTTTGTAAGAACAACTACAAGAATTGGGTTTCCCTTCTCTTTCTTCACTGCACTTACGGCCTTTGAAATGGTATCACCGGTGCTCACTACGTCATCAACTATTACGACGTTCTTGCCAGCGATGCTTGCATAGTTACTGGAAAAAGTTCCCTCTCCCTTCGTTGTTATGGACCTGTATATCCCGAGCTCGGTCCCAAGAATGTCGGAGATAAATGTGGCGTATGGTATTCCGTTAATCGTTATACCCACTATTGTGTCAATATCCTTTTCCAGCCTCTGTGTCTCCTCCTCGATGATGTCAGCCATTATTTCTGCGACGTTGTAGATTCGATTAGAATATACTCCTATACTTCTCCATCCTATCTTGACATCCCCTGGAGCCTTCTCTATCTTGGATTCGCCGCTGAGCAACCATATTATCGTGTTAAGGGAAAGGTGCATCTCCGTTGCAATGTCCTTGTCGTTCATCCCTTTCTGCTTTAGCTGTTTTGCAGTTTCCGCGAGTTCATCTATACTCTTCATTTTTTATCACCATTCAGCACTCATAGGGGTCATCACAGCCTTAGCTCAGCTGACCCTCTTCTCATCACGATTTCTAATATGCAATAGCAATATAAACTCTTTTTTAAGAACTGAGGGCGAGGAGACGGTATTGATCACCCTTCCAAAATCTTGAGTTCTTGAGGAATTATAGAGCAATTCACCAAGTGGGTGGGCCGAAAAACACACAGGTAAAATATCAGCGCATGATACTCACTACGTGCACACTGTTCTGGATTCTAGGATATTGGATGCAAACGCAGAAGCATCCGGTACAAGAATGGAGGGGCTAATGGATAATGCGGGCAGTGCAGTTGCAAAGCTTGTTGGATCTCTCAGACCCAATAAAATATTGATAGTCTGTGGGAGCGGAAATAACGGTGGAGATGGATACACGGCAGCGTCGCTTCTGAAAAAGGAGGGATTTTCCGTTGAATGCCTTCCGGTCGTGCCACCTGCGAGCGAGCTCTGCAGGAAGAAATACGGCACGTACCTGAGACAGAAGGGAAAGATTGCTCGTTCGGTGAAGAAAGGAGAATACGACATCGTTGTTGATGCACTCCTGGGCGTTGGAATTTCTGGACCTCCCAGGGAGCCATACTCGTCTGCGATAGATCTGGTCAACGGATACGGAGCGACGATCGTTTCTGTGGACGTCCCTTCGGGATTTCCATCCGATCACTCTGTCAAGCCAGCTTATACGGTTACTATGCAGTTCAAGAAGCAGGGAATGTCAAAGTCCAACAGCGGAAACCTTCTGGTGGCGGATGTCGGTTTCCCAAGAGAGACAATCGATATGATCGGACCGGGCGACCTGATGGCATTTCCAACTTCCTCAAGCAATTCACACAAGGGAGAGAACGGAATATGCGTAATGGTCGGCGGAAGCGAGAAGTTTTTTGGCGCACCCCTCTACATGGCGGAGTCAGCTCTTCGGATGGGACCGGACCTTGTAGATCTGTTCACTCCATCCTGCATCCACGAATACGTTGCATCAAACTGTCAGGGAGTAATTCTCAAGAAGTCCGGAATCACGAATATCGAGTTCAACTACGAGCTCATGAAGATTCTGAGGGAGAGAGCGGATTCGCTGGCAATCGGGCCCGGTATATCCAGGAGCGAAGTGGCGCTGGACGAAGCTTCGAAGATAATCGATTTTACACTGTCGCTCGGGAAGAGCATGGTGATAGACGCCGACGCGCTTGAGGCTTCACTATCCATGGACGACTTCAAGGGAACTGCTGTGCTCACGCCGCACAGGGGTGAGTTCAGATCCACGTTCGGACTTGACCCGACTGAAGAGAATGCCAAGAGAGTCGCCAAGAGGATCAATGCCGTTTTATTCGTGAAAGGGGAAATAGACTTCGTAACGGACGGTGAAACACTAAAGAAGAACAGGTCTTACCATCACCAGAGCATGACCAGGGGAGGGACGGGGGACGTCGTTACGGGAGCGGTCGCTGGTCTTCTCTCAAGAAAAGTGGATGCTTTACATTCTGCCTTCCTTGCCTCCTACATAGTCGGTCAGGCAGGCCTAAACGCATTCAAGAGAATGGGAGATGGATACCTGATATCCGACCTGATAGATACAATTCCAGAGGTATTGGTTTCTAAAAGTAAACAAAATTCTTAACCAACCTATCGATTCGCAATCATGGTGTCCGTAGGAGAAATTATGACCACAAAAGTGATTACTTTGACTGCTGACGATTTTATCTCTACGGCAATTGCTAAGATGAGTGACAATAAGGTGCACCACATCCCCATAGTCGACGAAAAGGGGGGGTACATCGGAATGCTTGATTACAACCTCTTGTTCAAGAGGGAATCCATACCGGTGACCACAAAGATCAAGACCATTATGGAGAGAACCCCTTCGATAGCCTCTGATGCGTCCATAGCCGAAGCGGCTAGGCTCATGGTTGATAGTGGTCTGAAGGCACTTCCGGTCCTAGAAAAGAACAAGATCAAGGGAATTGTGACGTCGACCGACATCGTGCATTCAGTAAATTCCATTCCAGAGGTCGCGAACCTGACTGCCTCTGAAATTATGTCGGGAGAACCCATAACCGTCACCGAGAATGACGATCTCGTGGAAGCGCTGAGGAAGATGAGAAGCATTGACGAGACGAGCATACCGGTCGTGGACAAGGATGGAAAGATCTCTGGACTTGTAAACATCAATGACATAAGCAAGGAGCTCTGGAGAGAGAGGGGAAAGATGAGACAGGGAGAATATTACAGGAACAAGGTCAGATCCACGGTAAAGGATGTAATGGTCTCACCTCTGGTTATCAATGGAGACCAGAACATGTCTACCTGCATGGAGGAGATGATAGACTCCGACGCCAGAGTATGCACAGTCGTCGACGAGAACATGATCCCTGAGGGGGTCATAAGTCAGAGCGACATACTTGCTGAGATCGTGAAGGGTTCTCCCGGGAAGACCGTCCTTGTCAATCTGTCCGGTGCAAAGTTTGAGGACCCCGAGGTCTACGATAAGCTGTATTCCATAATAGAAAAATCCGCCAAATCAATTGCAAAATTGAAGCGCATGAGACCAATGCTGATCAGCATCCACATCGAGGAATACAACCAGACCGGGAAGGAGGTCAAATACTCCATAAGGGGGAAGATGGTCACAGAGTCCAAGACGTTCTTTTCCAGGAGCTGGGACTGGAACGTATTCAGGGCGATCAAAGAACTGATGGGTCAGTTCGAAAAGATGGTCGAGAAGAACAAGACATACAGGTAGAGGGGGACGGGCAATGGAAGAATTCGTGGATAAGGCACTAGATTATGCCTCGAAGAGAGCAAGATTTGCAGAGGTAAGGTTTTTCTCGTCTTTCAAGAACGTGGTTCTCCTGAAGAATGGAACGATCTCAGCCACGGGCTATTCCGTCGATTCTGGATTGGCGATAAGGTTGTTGAACAGATCCATAGCGTTCTCGTCAATCAATGTCGCAAGCTGGGACAGGATCAGGGAAGAAATAGATAGGGCAGTGAGAATTTCTGAGACGCCTGGAAGAAACAAATTTTCAAATGAACCCACCTTTCGGGATTCCTGGGAAGTAGAGCAGAGCAAGAAAATTGAGGATGTGAGTTTCGAAGAAAGGATATCCAGGATGAGAGAGCTGGATGATCTGCTCAGGAATGAAAAGGTCTCCATGCGAATACTATCGTTGAGCGACACCGTCGAACAGGAGTACAACACCAATTCAGAGGGTATGGCGCTCAGATCGAGGCTTCCAAAGGTGTCGTTTTTCGCAATGTTGGGATTCATGGAGAATGGTAGTTTTGAACAGGGCACCGTGGAAGTGGGATACTCCGGAGGGTATGAAGCCCTTGACAGGTGGAAACTCGACGAGAGACTCAAGCACGAGTCTGATGTGCTCAAGAGTGCTGCAAGTGCAAAGAAGCTGGGAGATGGCCAATACGACCTGGTTGCCGGTCCTGAGATTTCTGGCATTGTGGCTCACGAGAGCGCCGGCCATCCAACCGAATCGGACAGAATACTCGGAAGGGAGATGGCCCAGGCGGGAGAGTCATTCATAAGAAAGGGGGACAGGGGAAGAAGGGTAGGATCCGGGATAGTCAACCTGGTCGACGATCCAACTATGAGCAACAGCTTTGGATTCTACAAGTACGACAGAGACGGGGTGAGGGCAAGGAAGAGATATCTCTACAAGGATGGACTCATAAGTGAATTCCTCAGCAACCGAGAGAGCGCGGGCAGACTGGAGGAGGCGAGTAATGGAGCGTCCAGATCTTCCGAGTGGGATAAGGAACCTCTCGTGAGAATGAGCACCACCTACATTGAGCCGAGAGATTACGGTTTCGAAGAGCTCATAGAGGACGTGAGGGAGGGAATATACATGAAGAGTTTCACAGAATGGAACATCGACGATATAAGGCTCAATGAAAAGTACGTCGGAAGAGAGGCATATCACATTCAAAACGGTGAGATCAAGGAGGCTGTCAGAAGACCCGTGATCGAAACTACGACGATCAACTTTTACTCATCAATAGACGCGATTGGAAACGACCTGGAGTTTTCCGCGGGTACCTGCGGCAAGGGTGATCCAATGCAAGGAGTAGATGTGTGGATGGGAGGACCCCACATCAGACTTAGAAATCTCAACGTGAGGTGAACCGAAATGGACATAGAGAAAATTTACGCTAAACTGGAGAGACGCGTTGGTCAGGCTGCGGTAAAACTCACAAGATCGAGAGTCGCCCAGGTTAGATTTTCTAACAACCTGATAGACATCAGCAACGAATGGAACGAAGAGTCTGCGACTGTATTCCTTGCGAAGAACGGGAGAACATTCATATTCGATCTGAAGAGCGAGGATGACATTGAAAAGACGTCCACCCGAGCATTCTCCGCACTGGAGACCATAGAGAAGAATGAAGATTTTTTCAGCCTCAACGATAAGAAGAACACGTACAGAAAGAAGAAGATGAGAGACGGGAGACTGAGAGAAATTCAGGGACAGACTTTTGTCAACGATTTCATTGATGAGGTCAAGCCGTTCGTGAGAAGAGTGGGCGGAGTCTTTTACAAGAAGGACGTTGAGGAGGAGATTCTGACCCCATTTAATAGCGGCACCGAAAGGCAGTTTGGAGTGGAGTTTGTCTCAAGAGCATTCAATGACGATGACTACCCCGTTCAAACATCGTTCGCAACATCAACTGACGATGACATTCAGAAACTGACAAACCAGGTGGACGAGATACTGAACCTCACTAGAAGGGTGAAAAATATAAAGGAGGGAAGGGAGGGGAAGTACAGTGTGATCTTTAGCCCTCTCTGCTTCGCCTCGATAGTTTCCTACACTCTACCAATGGCTTCTGCATTTCAGATCGATTCCGGAATGTCAATGTTCGCTGACAGAATGGGTGAAAGGATCGGGAGTTCTGGTCTGACAGTTTACGACGACCCTTCGGATGATACTATGTTCAACTCCAGGAGCTTCGATGAGGAAGGGAGTCCTACCAAGAAAACTCCCGTCATAGAGAGAGGAGTCGTCAGGAATTTCCTCCACAACTTCTCTACCGCCAAGAAATACGGAGTGGAAACCACAGGGAATGCCGGCATTGTCAACCCTGGACCATGGCAGATTTCGGTAGAGCCGGGTAACGAAGACGTTGAGGACATGATCTCATCGACGAAAAAGGGCCTCTTCATCAACAACACTTGGTATACCAGATTCCAGGACTACAGGGAGGGAATACTTTCCACGATTCCGAGAGACGGTATCTTCTACATCGAAAATGGGGAGATTACGGAGAGCTGGGGAGGGATAAGGATATCCGATTCGCTCCTTCACATCTACAAGAATATTGAAGGCATCAGCAGTGAAACTGGCAAGGTGAAATGGTGGGACGAAACTATGTTCACTAAGTCACCGTTTGTCGCAGTAGCAGAGGTGAACATTTCCAGGAGCAGATAGCTATGAATCTAGGCGATTTGGCGTCGATTCCGTGGAGGAATATTGTAGAAATATAGATATATTAAATTAAGTTAGGCAATAGCTCACTGCCCCTTGGCCCCTCCTATCGGGCAGTGAGTTTTATGCTTCGTTTCGAATGACTTAACGGTGTGAAAATTTTGATCTGAATCATGGAAATTTCATGATTCATTTTTTTCAATTCCAGCTACTCACAAAAAGTTCCAAAAGATTACTGTTCGTCGAATCGTCTCGCGAAAGATCGTATCTTCTCAGGAATCTTGCCTCATACTAGCGGTCTGTGTTCTATCTTGCTTTACTTTTCCTTGAGATGAACAGCACCTTACCGATCACATCCCTCCTGCCTATGCTTCCAAATGTGTTACTGTCTGTGCTCCTGATCCTGTTATCACCCTCAACAAAGTATCTCTGTTCTCCATCAGTTCTTGAGACGCTCTTCACTCTCTTGATCATCATCTTTCCGTCATTGGGACTTGTAAGAATGATTACTTCGCCAATTCTTGGCCTCAGAAAGACTCGAGTGGAAATAGCATAATCTCCATCCATAGCGAACGGCCTCATGCTGTTCCCACTTATCTTTAGGACAAATACGGGACTCTTCATCTACAGCTGTGGATAGACTATTTCTTCCCTGGGCTCGTATGGCGCCTTTGCTCTCTTTGTCTTTATTCCCTTTGTTTCCCAGAATATTTCTGCGAACCTGTTCACTTCGTTCAAGAGCTTCATTGCAGCTTCCCTGTCTGGTTCCTGTTTTGCCTTGCTTCCGTATTTCATTATGTTCCAAACGATCTCGTGAAGATCGGGGTGTAACTTGACGTGATCTGGTTTGATATAGTCACCCCAGATTATCCTGACCTCGTGCTTGCAGAGCTCGGCGTGCTTCTCCTTTATTTCCACTGCTCTCGCTATGTCGTGAGAATAATCCATGATTTCTTCTGGCTTGCTGGCGGTTGGTTTTGGAATGTTGTTGATCAGGTCGACCATTCTGACTACCGTGAGTGCAGACAGCTGTGCTAAATGAGGATCGTATATTCCACAAGGGAAATCACAGTGCGCAAAAGCGGTATCAAATTCTAGTCTCTCGTCCATCCTGTCCAATATCCCTGTAATCACATTTTTTTCTCCCATGGTATCACTATTTTATGATGAGACTTAGTATTATAGAATTTTCGTCCATATTGTCAATAAAATCCAACGGTTTGCAAATGCATCTCACCTATCGAAACGCAACTCCAACTAGCTGGAATTTCTGTGATTATCACCGTGGCATATTGCTGCCAAGATCAACTTCGAACTCTATTCTTTGAGCAGTGCTTTGGCAATGACTATCTTCCTTATCTCTGTGGTTCCCGCTCCGATCTCGTAGAGTATCGCGTCCCTCAGATACCTCTCCAAGGGATAGTCCTCTGTGTAACCGTATCCACCAAAGATCTGAAGGGCTTCCTTCGCAACCTGGGTTGCAGTCTCTGAAGCGAACATTATTGATGCCGCTGCAAAGGATGGATCCGATATCTTATCGCTCACAAACACTGCAGCCTTGTATGCAAGCAGTCTGGCCGCCTCAAGCCTCGTGAACATGTACGCTAATTTTTCCTGAATCAGCTCGAACTCTCCTATCTTCTTTCCGAACTGTTCCCTCTGATTGCTGTATTTGATCGCTTCGTCCAGTGCCCGTCTTGCGATGCCGAGGGGGCCAAATGCTAGAACTGCCCTCTCAGCATTCAGACCCTGATAGATAATGTTCCTCGCTTGTCCCTCCCCCTTTACAATCCTGTCTCGGTCCACGGTAATGTTCCTGAAGACGACTTCTCCGGTAGGCGAGCCCCTCATTCCTAGCTTCATTATTTTCCTGGGGGTTTCAATTCCGTCAGCCTTCTCAAGGATGAATGCAGAGTACGATTTCCCATTCCTTGCATAGACCAGGAAGACATCGGCCACTGGTGCGTTCGTTATGAATGTCTTGGATCCGTTGATTTCATATTGCCCGCCCTTCTGCTCATATATCGTTTTCATTCCTCCAAGGGCGTCTGAGCCAGCACCGGGTTCCGTAAGGCACAACGATCCGATTTTCTCCCCCGAAACTAGGCCCGGAAGATATCTTTCCTTCTGTTCCTTGCTAGCGTTCCTGTGAATGTTATCGACAACCAGATTGTTGTGAGCACCGTACGAAAGCCCAAAAGATCCAGAGTAGTATGAAATCTCTTCTAGGGCAACTCCCTCCGTGAGATAATCCATTCCAGCTCCTCCGTATTCCTGAGAAATGGTCAGCCCGAGCATACCGAGCTTTCCCATTTCCCTGAATAGTCCGATTGGAAAGTGATCTTCCTTATCCATTTTGGCGGCAATGGGTTCGATCTTTTTCTGGGAAAATTCTCTGACAAGATCCCTTATCGCGAGAGTGTCGTCCGGAAGCTTGAAATCCATAGTCTTTCCGTTCATTATCTATAGCCCAATTATAAGATTTGCCAGAAACTGCCAAAGGTTATTAGGACCAGAAATCTATAGAAGTGGACAATGGAAATAGTGTTTCCAGACATACCTGAGTACCATTTCATCCTCAAGGGATTGTGTTCAGATAAGTTTACAGCATACCCGAGATTCGAGTGCGATGCCGTAGCTGATTTCGATAAAGAAATAACGGCAGATATCGCATTCGTACCGGCGCCTTTCGCAATGATGAGCGCCCACGGTTACGTCCTCCTCAAGGCTGGAAATATTTTTTCCTATTTCTCAGGCCCACAGCTACTCTCTCCTCAGAAGGAAAACAAGGAGATCTTTGTGGGTGAGAAAGACTTCGTTTCGGAGTATTATGCGAAGATTCTGTTGAAGGATGTGGGTGTGAGGAGAGGGGATGGCTTCCCAGCACTCATGGAACCTAGAATTGCGATGCTGAATGCTCACGAAATTCGAGAGAAGATTGACCTCTACGAAAAGTGGAGAGTCTTAGCTAATGATCTACCCTTCCCGCTCTACTGTGGGATGATAAAGAGATCAGCAAAGGGCCTCAAAGAAATAGTGGAGGGTGCAATAAACGCATCTGTAAAATACGCACTGAACAACTCTTCTGATATAATAAAGGAGATTGCGATGATGCAAAGAATAGAAAATTTCGAACTATTGAAGAGAGTGATGTTCCAGTTCATTAACAGGAACACCCTTGCAATCACTGAGGAAGAAGTGGAGTCACTCAGAGCGCTGAATCGGGAAATGGAAAACATGGGTTTCGCTGTATCGAAACTGAAATTTTGAGCCCTGCACGAAACCTGAAAGATGAGCACTTATTAATATCATAAACTTTCATGATGAATTATGGAGTACGTAGACGAAATCAGGTCCCTCGGGAATCAGCTTTCATTTCGAGGAAATATCGAGGTTCCTAGTGAAGTCGATAAGATAGTGATAGCTGGGATGGGAGGTTCCGGGATAGCGGGGATGATCTTCAAGGATTGCTATACCAAGAAACCCGTGACACTGGTTAATTCATACAACATTCCGGATTTTGTCGATTCTAGCACGCTGTTTGTTGCAATAAGTTATTCTGGAAACACGGAGGAAACACTGGAAGCAACCAGAAAGGCGCGGAAACGAGGCGCTAGGATAAGAGCAATAACGACGGGAGGGAAGCTTGCAGAGATTGTGGAAAATGCAGTAATCATTCCAGACGGTTATCAGCCACGTTCCGCCGTCGGATTCCTCACCGTCCCTCTTCTAAGAGGTTTTGGATTGGTTGACGATTCTGAAATAGAGATAACTAAGAAATTGCTGTCAGGCTACGACGTATCTGTCGATCCTTACAGGAAGTTTGCTGACGAGATGTACTCCAAACAGAAGATTCCTGTCATATTTGGAACTCCTGGGTTCGGCAGCGTCGCTTACAGATGGAAGACACAGTTCAACGAGAATGCAAAGGTACTGGCATATGCGACATCATTCCCGGAACTGAACCACAACGACACCATGGCCCTTGAAGGTACCTACAGGAAGGAAGAGTTCTATTTCTTTGTCCTGACTCATCCATTGCTAGAAAAAGAGATCAGCAATAGGATCAAAATCACTTCAGACCTCTGCAAGATAGAGATTACGAGGGTTGAGGGAGAGGGTGCCACCCAGTTCTCTAACTTATTTACGCTGATACACAAGGGAGACTACATTTCGTACTATCTGGCGGAAAAGAGGGGAGTGGACCCAAGAAATGTTGAGATCATAGAAAAACTCAAGAGAGGACTTAAGGGGTCTGTGTAACCGCATTTGTGCAGAAGTGATTCCTAAATCGCTTCGCTATTGCCCCTAGCCTCTAAACATAATTATTAATATGAAGTGTCTTTAGACCATGAAATCGAGATGACGGTTATAAAAAGGGAGGAGCTGGTTACAGCCCTTAACGTTATATTCAAACCGTCTGGGATGAACCAAAAGGAAATTGAGGAACTTGCAGACTACGTACTCAGCTTCTTCGGATTTGAAGATACCCTGGTAGACAACATTCTGTCTCAACAGGACAGAGATGTCTTCTATACTCTGGAGGAGACCGGAATACTCTCTACGAGCAGCGAAGACATAACACTGATGAAGGGGAAGACCTGGAGAATTCACTACTGGCACATCAACGACCTCAAGATCAAGAACATCCTAAGCACTCGAAAGGAAGGGGAAGAGAACATCTACGACAAGATCTTCAAAGAGGAACTCAGATAGAAGTTCAAAACTCTGAGATTGAAGAGCAGCAGCTTGACTACAGTTTTCCGCTGTTGAAATCTACAAAAACACGCCTTCAGCATTCAACGATAAACTCTACCTGCTTCCCTCAAACTCCTAACATTATTATAATCACTCACCATTACTCAATTGATGCAAAACGAGGTTCTGAACTTACTCAGGAAGGGCAGGACTATGGTCATCTCCACAACAGGAGAGACCCTGTGGTCAGCTAAGGTGTTTTATGCACTGGAAGGTGGCCTGGTTTTCCTGGTAGAAAAGGGCAGTCTGACCCTGAGGAACCTCCAGAAGAGCGACACGGTCGTTTTCACGATAGATTTCGATACTCCAGATCTATTCATACAGGGCGTTGGAAAGGTCACAATACTTGGAGAGCCCAGAGAATTCCACACGGAGAGAGGAACTCTTTTGTACAAAGTCCCGGAGGACACGCTCTTTGTCAAATCTGGGCACGTGCTCATCGCCAAGCTAATTCCGGAAAACGTAAGGTTCAGTGATTTCCGTGCTCAACCAAGGAAGACCGACAACAAGTTCAAACCAGAGGAACTCGCAGAAAAAAAGACTTTCAGGTACTGGAGAGCCTTGCGCCCGTGGTCATTCCAACAGAGCGTGACCTCACTGATCTTTGGCGCGCTTCTTGCGTTCCAGATCAGCTTTTCTTATCGGATAAACCTCTACCTTCTACTACTCTCTGCTATTGCACTCATAATGGTTCATGGTGCGTTCAATGCGTACAGCGATTATTTTGATTTCACTCTCAAGACGGATAAACCCGATGGGATGGGTTCTGCTGGAGCGAGAGTTCTGATAGATCGCATTGTTCCCACGAACAAATTCCTGATATTCACCACAATAGTCTTCGTGATAGGTCTGGCTATCGGGGTTTATCTTATAGTACTGAGACCGGTCATAATCCCTTATGTCCTGATCGGCCTGATAGCTGGGCTGGTATATGGCCTTCCAAAATTCGGATGGAAGAGGATTGCACTAGGGGATCTTGCGGTCTTCCTGGCATTTGGTCCAGGGATATTCCTCGGTTCTCTGGTGCTTCAGGGCGGCCACGTCGGCATTCCCCAGATACTCATCGCAATCTCTCTCGGAATGATCATAGTGGCAATACTCCACGGCAACAACTGGAGAGACATCAAGGATGACAAGGAAGCGGGAGTCAGAACTGTTGCTCTGTACCTCGGGGACAAGGGATCTCTGGTCTACTATGTCGCCCTGATCTGGCTTTCCTACCCGTTATTCATTATCGCAGTCCTGCTCGAGCCTAGACTGTTTCCAATCCTGGGGGCACTCCTGACAATACCCTGGGCGGTGAGGCTAACTAGAATCGCAAGCAACGCAAAGAACATGAAGAGAAATCTGCTGGACATGCTGACTGCGAACTTCACGTCTCTCCACATATATTTCTCTGTCATCTTCTTGGCCGTATTCCTTGCGGTGATCTACTACTTTCCCTCAATAAACCTTCCCTAATCCCCGCTTAGAAGAACGGTCACGCGCTCAGTGATCTTTGAGCCCTTGACTCAGAAACTAGATTGTTCAGCAGGTCCCGCATGAACTTCTCTGCATTCTCGTCAGCAAACTCTCCCTTTTCGTTGATCTTCTTATCGACAAAATTTATGATCACTTCCGGCCTATTTATGATCCTTGCGTCCAGGAAAACGAATGATTGTCTGAGATGGTACTGTGCTCTTGCTCCTCCCATCATTCCCGTCGATGAACTCATGATTGCGCCAGTCTTCTTCGCAAACACATTGTTTGGAACCGAAGCCCAGTCTATGACATTCTTTAAGAAGCCCGGAATGGAATAGTTGTACTCCGGAGTCACGATCAGGAACCCGTCCGTTTCGCTTATGAGCTTCTTGAATTCTACAACTGGCGGTTGCGGTTCCCTAGCATCGTCAGAGTTGAATACTGGGACTTTGGATATGTCTGCGATCTTGAGTACGGACCCATCTGGCATAAGACTCGCCGATCTTTCGAGTACCTTTCTACTAAATGACCCCTTCCTTAGACTCCCTCCGAATCCTGCAATAACAATCTTGTCCTCTTTTTTCATTTTCTGCAATCTCTTCAGGATAGTTAACCTTCGTCTCTCTCATAGTGACAAAAATTGGGAGATCACATGACAAGGCTCGTTATAAGAGTTCCATAAGATCTACATCTTACTCTGGATTTCACAGAAGTCGAACCATTAACCGGAGTTAAGTTCCTTTCGACTATTTAATCATGATAAAATTTAACAAAATATTTAAGAAAGCTTAAATTTTAATTTTCAGGGAAGATGAAACGGAAGATGACATTAAATAGTGATTACAACACCGCGAGTATGACAAATTTATTTGGACCAAAATGAAAACAGACTCCGCCTTTGGAAGAATCGGGGACGTGCTCTCTGACGAGACTTCGTTAAGATTACTCGGTATCTTATCCAAGGGACCACAGTTCGTGAAGAACATCGCCATCTTGATGGAAAAGCCAGAGTCTCGGATATCGGAAAAAATTTCATCGCTGAGAAAACTTGGAATGATTGATTACCGATGGAAGAGGACCAACGGCAGAAACGTTAAGGAATACTTTCTTACCACAAAGAAGATAGAGATTTCGTTTTCATCGGGCCGTCCCACGATTTTATTTAAGGGGAAAGATTCTTCTTCGGTAATTCACGTTCCGGAGTTTATAGATTTCTCACCTCCTAGAGTCAAGAGGTTTGTGGGGAGAAAGAAAGAGTTGACGATTCTGGAGGAGAAATCAAAGGTATTCATTTCCGGCATTTCGGGGATAGGAAAGACTTCCCTGGTCGCCAGGTATGTTATGAGGACCAATCGACCAGTCTTTTGGCACACGGTGAGAGAGGCCGATTCACTCGACTATATGCTCATGAAGATGTCTTCATTTCTAGATAGCATCGGAAGAAACAACCTGAGCAGGATGATAACCATAAACGCTAGCAAGAGAATGATTATGGACTACTGCATTTCGGAGCTGCGGAAGACCAAGTCCATAATAGTCATCGACGATTTCCAGTTGTGCAGAGACAAGAATATATCAGGGTTCATAGACGACATAAGTCTTTCAGAACCTAGTCTGAAAATCGTTCTAATTTCAAAGGGAAACACCCCACCCACCAATGGGTATCACATCATAAATTTGGGCGGTCTATCCTACGAAGAATCTAGACTGCTTCTTTTGAACTCTGGGAAGAAACACGATGCACAGACCATCTCCTCCCTGGGGGGATATCCTCTGGCCCTCTCCCTCATGGGGAAGATATCAGAGGAGGAGGTAACAATTGAAACTCTTGCATCGACTCTAGCCGACAAAATAAGAGAAGACCTCAGCAACCCGGAGAGAGAGGTTCTCCTCCTGGCCGCTGCTTTCCGCGAAGCCTTTACTCCTCAAGAACTAAATTTTGTTATGGAGAGAGAAGCAAGAGGCGAACTGGACGTCCTAGTGTCGAAGGGACTTATCTCCTCTCGGGCGAGAACCTACTATGTCCACGAGTTCGTCCGTGATGTTGCCGCCTCACTACAGAGCGACCAGAGGTCGATTCACGAAAGGCTTGGGCAATACTATGCTTCCTACCCGAATCCTATGTCAACTATAGAGGCAATTTATCACTTTGGTAAGTCTGGAAACTCCGACTCTCTTGTGAAGCTTATCAAGGAAAATGCAGCGGTTCTAGCTGACTCGGGCTTTTCCGAGCCCCTTCTCTCCGTCCTTGATTTGCTAGCAAAGAGCAAAAACGATCCTATCGCCAGAGGATGGATCCTCTTGTGGATGGCTAAGATAGAACAGATGAAAGGGAATTATTCTCTCGCGGAGGACCTATCAGAAGAGATTATCAGAACATCAGGAGGTCGAGACGAGGAACTGAACATCAGAGCGAACTTATGGTTGGGTCAGACATTCAATGCTCTTGGAAGGAACGAAGAATCTCTCAAAATCCTTCAAAAGTCCCTGTCTCTCCTCAAAAGAAAATTTAACAAGGAAGATCTTGAGGCGGACATACTGCTATCTCTTGAGTGGACACTGGCAGATCTGGGAAAGTTGGATCAGGCGCAGTCCGTCCTTTCTAGAGCAATAGCAATCTATGAGAAAATTGGCGAAAGAAGAAATTACTTTTCGGCCATTTTCTACAGAGGCTATAACAACTATCTCAGGGGTGAACTCAGTGACGCAGTCAAGGACATGGAAGATGCCTACTCAGGACTCTTTGAAATGAACCGCATCATCAGTGCTGCTGCATGTTTGTTGCACGTGGCCTTTGCATTTTGGAGACAAGAAAATTCCAAGAACGCACTTCTAATTCTTAATAAGTCGATTCAAATTTACAGGGACCAGAATGAAGAATTGGGAGAAGAACACCTGCGACTCTCCCTCTGCTACAGCGCAATCATCAATGCCTTTAGTGGCAAGATCGATAGGGCAGAGAAGAATTTGAGGGAATTAGAGTCCTTCAGAAGAGGAAAAGATGACTGCTTAGCAGATGTGGGGGAAGGATTGGCGAGAGGAATTATAAATGCACAAAGGAAAAACTGGGCAGTTTCAGACCATAATTTAGCTTTGGCCGAGAAGGCTGCTGAGATTTATGCTGATCGCTATTTCCTTTGTGAGACCAAGAAATGGAGAGGATGGATGCTGATGAAGAGGGGATCGATCGACGAGGCGATCAGAAAGTTTGAGGAGCTTAGAGCCGAAGCGTCCAAATTTGGACTCAAAATTTTCGAGGATGACATCGAGAGGTTGATAGCTGGGTCCGAGCTTTCTCCCACTGTGGAACCCCAATCGTGACCAGGCGATCATCCTTCGGTTGAGTAAATGACTCCTTCGGCGCGGATTGCGGGCCCGTGTAGTCAGATTTACCTGAATATTGTAAAACCACACTTTAAATAGTTTAGACCGTCTAAATTATTCGTGAAAATTATAGTTAAAGCAACAACCATTGCCATAGCATTTCTGATGGTTGGGGGTTTACTGTTTATTACAACAACCAACGGTTCAGCGCAGTCTCCTACCTCAGGCCAAATAGGCATTGGGAATCTGACCGCAAAGGTGATCGCTTACCACGGAGAGACAATCACGGGTCAAGTGAATGCCACAGGTTACACCTTCGGAGTGTACATAGGACCAGGAGTAACTGACGTCCTGATATACCACGCTCACGTATTCGGAGCAGATGACCATGGTATCTTGGCCGTTGATACAACTGGAGTATCTGTAATGTACAGCAACGTAAGCTATGACGTTCTTCATCCAGTACCTTCAATTCTAGACCACAAAGCCATCGGGTTCTACGGAGTGTCCAATTCCTACATTATAGGTAACACGATTACTCACAATGCAGGGGATGGAGGAATCGCAGTATACAGCAGTTCCTCATTGGTTCCCACGGGACTTCCGATTCCAAACGTCAACGCAAGCGGGAACGACAACTTCATCGCTGATAACTACGTGGCTGATGATTCCCAAGGATGCGGAATTGTGGTGGCCGCTTGGGGACCGGGCATGACTGTTGCGAACAACTGGATATTCCAAAACAAGGTTATGGGCGACTTCCTTACTCCCCATGGACCGACTGGATTCAGTGTGGGAACGATAGTGGTCGCTGCGGACTTCCCATTCTCGAGTGCTGTGGACAACGTAGTTCTTGACAACACTGTGATAGGCGGTCTTGAGGACGGAATAATAGTGAACGCCGTGGCACCTGGAGCTGCAGACATCGGAAACGAGATTGCCGGAAACTACGTGCAACAGGGGGCATTCCAGAGGCTGAACAATCCACCTTTCGATAACGCATCCGATCTTGATCTCGCGCCGGCACCCAACGCGATAGCGATCATAGCGGATATGATTCCTCAGAACAACGTTCCATCCCCACCAATTGCACAGGGTAACACTGTTGTCGACAACACCATTGCTGACGAATCAATAGGGATTTGGGTGGCCAATGCCCAGGGAGGAGCATACATAGGAAACACCTTCGAAAATGTCACAACGAATTTCCAGTCCTTCTATGGTGTGGGATGATTCAGCGAGAGGAGCGAAACACAAACCCTCAAAAGAAGGGCATGATCCCACGAAAAGGAAATTCTTTAAAGACGGGTATTCCGTCGGAGGAGTACTTCACTCCTCACCTTTCTTATTTAGCTCTTGAGACTTCGTGGATAGATCGAATGGAATCAGGTTTTTCTGTTGGCGTTCATTCCAACGAGAGGTCTACGGAATAGAAGGTAGAGAATGGAGGAGCTAACTCGAGTGAGCGATCTGCAAGTGTCGTGGAAAAAGATATTGGTGAAGGGACTTCCCATGCTGATTATCCCGGTTGCAATCCTCATCATAATTATTCTTGCGAAGAGCTTCTACTTTCTCGAGTACTTCCACGTCGTATCAGGCTCGGCCTGGACTGGCATGGATCTCGTGATGGGCATATTCTTTGGCTACATTATGGCAGGTCTACCACCCAAACAGAGAACAGAAGTTGCGACCCGTCTTACTCCCGTGATGCTTTTTTTCATGCCATCGATAACCTCTACTACCGTGACCGCCGGTCTATACCTTATACATCCTCTTGGCATATCCATATCTAACCCTTATTTGATAGTCGTGGGAATAATTGTGATAGCAATGTTCGTGCAGGGACTCGGCATCTTTCTCCCCAATGAACTACGGGTCTACCTCGAGATAGTGCATGGAGCCAAGAATGTCGAGAAAATTGTAAGACTGACAATGATAAATTTGCGACTATCTTTGATACAGCTTATCCTCCAGATTGTGCTAATTCTGTTCATGGCACATTTTGCAACGGGTGTACCATTGTGACGTGGAACCAGAGACCAAGAGTTGTGGGCAGAATGGGGGTGCTCTCTGTGCTGGTTCCTCTGATTGCTGTTGTGACTGCTTTGATCATAGGAAATATGCTCGTCCTAGACTATATTCATGTGCTGCTAGGCGCCATTTGGACTGGAGTAGACGTGTTCTTCGGGGTGATCTTTCGTCTGATATATCGAGACCTGAGTCCAGAGACGAGAATGACGGTAGCCCACCGTGTAATGCCAGCAACTCTCTTTTTTATGCCAACTGCGTCGATACTCACTCCTCTTGCGGGCTACTTCCTCGCAGTACGTGAAAACATCTGGAATCCATCGAGCAGCATTTTTACATGGATCATCATCGTTGCGGTCCTCCTTGTGCTTTCAGGATTCCTCACCGTATTCCTGAACTCACTTCTTATTGCGCGATCTGAAGTGACGGACGATTCGGTCATCAGGAGAAGACTCTCTTGGATATGCAACGGAGCACTGCTCCAGCTCGCCTTTCAGGTTGTCATATTCAGCCTGATGGCCTACCTTGTTGTCTTTCACTAGCTCAGCACGGACACGAATGGGTTAATTTTAAGACCTGAAAGGTTCCATCTAATTTTTAAGGCGAATCTCTTTGGATTCATGATCCAGTGCTTGGTAGTCTAGAAAAATCAAGCTTCCTGAAGCCACAGTAGCCCCGGGCAGATTCGAACTGCCGTCGTCGGATTCAAAGTCCGAAATGCTTGTCCACTACACCACGGGGCTCTGACTACTTCATTTAACAGTAGATAAAAATCTATCCCGACTTGTAGCTCAGGAATTCTTTTCCTAGCAGTTCCCTTGCAATTATCAGCTTCATTATGTTGATGCCTCCCTCCGCACCTACATAGTACGACATGACGCCACCCTGTGCAGCTCCAAGAGGAAGATCCTTAGTGTATGCCATCGCGCCGTGCCATACCATTACCTTGGTGATTATCTCGTGGGCAGTCGGCGGTCCGGTCATTTTGGCAAGAGAGACTGCCAAATTCTGTTCCGACATAGGCACTCTTTCCTTATTCTTGTAGACCCTGTCGAGTGTCCAAGCGGCCTTCTGTGTCAGGAGTCTGGAAGACTCGAGCTTCGCATATAGTTCCGCGAGCTCAAACTGGAGTCCCTCCTGCTTTCCCAGGGGTTGATCGAACAGCATCCTGCTGCGGAGGTGTTCGCGTCCCATATCTATGGTCTCAAGGGCCGCTCCGTTGCAGGCAGCGGCTACGTATATTCTCGCAATGTTGAATCCCTCCATGATTATGTGGAATCCCTGTCCAACCTCTCCCACCCTGAACTTGTCATCTAGATCGAGATCGTTGAAGGAAAATCCGCCGGTTGAGAGCCCTTCTCTTGCTATGTTGTTGAACACCGTTGTGGATATCTCATCTCTGAGCTTCCCATCTGTGCCCTTTATCATGAACGCAAACGAGGTGAACGCCTTTGAGGCAAGACTCTTATCTCCTGTCCTGAGAAGGGTGAGGAATCCGCCCCCTCCCGGGAGGTTTAGTGCCTCTCTCACACCGCTTATGTAGACTTTCTCTCCAGAGACGGTCCATCCTTTTCCCTTTCTTACCGCTTTCGACTTTTCGTTCATGACATCCGATCCACCAGATGGTTCCGTGGATCCGATTCCGAGGAAGGTTCTCCCCTTTATTATGGATGGCAGTATCTCCTGCTTTGCTTCTTCTGTCCCATATTTTTCCAGCATTGCGGGCCAGCCATTGAGGAGCAAAACGTAGACGGGAAGAGCCATCGATACGTCTCCTCTGGCAAGTTCCTCTACTATCGCAGCCATTTGAGAGATTGAACCGCCCGCACCACCGTACTTTTCTGATACTGTGAATCCTATATAACCTGCATCTGCTGCTTTCTGGATGATCTCATCCGGAATCTTGTTTGAATAAGAAATCTTGTCCCTCTTTGGCGTTACGTACTTTTGGACGAACTCTCTTGCATTTTCCCTGATGAGTTTGTCTTCTTCTGTGATGCCAAAATCCATTGTAATCTTGCAGTAATCGTATTTGAATATTTTAACTCTGAACCCAACAGTTTTAGTTTAACTGTATTTTCCCAGTTTTAGTTCTAAAACAGGAAAAAATGAAAAGTCCCACCGGGCCCATCTTTTAGATCCTGGGAGGAATAAAATCGAAGTCGAGTTCATTGCTTGATTCGGTGGGATTAGTTAACGCAGTACGTCCTTCCTGAGTTCCTTGGTGTTCAGCTCACTGAGCTGTCAGGATCCCGGCCATCCATCCTGAGGTGTTCATCGCGCCTTCCCATCCTGAACTACCTGAACCACAGGCCACTTCGCACTGCCAGGAGTAGGTTCCTGGAGCTAGAGTAAAAGAAGCCTGAATTACACTCGACTCCACTATAGGTAGATTCAGAACTTCCGTCCCATTGCTGAATACAGTGAAAGTGTGCGCGACAACACTTGCATTTACGGAGGTAACTTGTACGCTACCGTTGACTGCTATCTGGCCGGTCCCATTTGTTGAGTTTATGTTGGTATTATTGTATATTGTTTCCTTTCCGTTGAGCGTTCCTGTTACATTAGCGAATATTGGAGGCAAGGAGCCGTTTCCACCGTCGTAGTTGATTATCGTCAGGTCTATCTCTCTGTTGGCCGGAATTGAAATGTTGGCCGAAGACTTCAGAGTCCCATTACTGAGGACGAAGAATGCTGGCTGATCGCCAACGGTACTGTTGTAGACATTGTTCGTTGTAATTACCATGACGAGAGAGTATGCAGAAGCGCTACCAGTTGGGGTTGTTGTGCTTCCGTGTGTTTGTTCAAACGGAGCCTGAGTCATGAAATATCCAGCAAACAGTCCAGTTCCCGCTCCAACAGCGACTATTGCTATGACTATCGCAACCACGATAGCATTCGAACTTGATTGATTAAACATTTTTAATCTCTATTAAAGAATTGTATCGGGGGATATCTTGTATCGTGCACATGAATGTGCATTTATGCGCATTTAATTTATTAGGAACGATTAAAGAAATTATCTAATTTCTGATGATTGCTTGAGGGTTGGGTATACATCAGGTCCCTGACTATAACACGAAGTTGGCTTTCCAACCAAAATGCACGTTGTATAGAAAATTCGAAAGAAGTTAAATTCAGCAGAAACATCTGCCAAAAGGCGGGGGTTGCCGAGCTAGGTTAAAGGTACCAGACTTAAGATCTGGTTCCGTAGGGATTCGGGGGTTCAAATCCCCTCCCCCGCACTTGGTGCTAATATTCCCATAAATAATATTGATAGGGTATGTGATCTTGAATGACGCCAAGTCCTAGAATCGCCTTAAGGAACAGATCAAATTTCTATTAGGATAACGCTAATCCCACAGTTCAGATTAATCCCTTGAAAAACCATCAGATCGCGCAACTACCAAATATCAAGGCATTAGGGGCTGTCAGGCTTACCGGATAAAGAGATCAATTCTAATCAAATTTATTTGTGAATACAGACACCATCACTCCCACGACTGAAAGAATTATCAGAATTATTATGGTCTCGTGAAAAGCTAGAATTCCAGCTTTTGAAGCACTGAATATCTTCTGGGATGATGCGTAGTACTTCTCTCTTGATTCAAAGAATGATGCCAGGAGGGAAATTCCAAATGCTCCGCTTATCCGTTCGGCGACGTTGAAGAGGGTGTTTCCGTCCGGAACATCGGAAGGAGATAGTCCACTCAGAATTTGATACAACAATGGCTGTATTGTAAGTCCAAGAGCAATCCCTCTTCCGCAGAGGATAGCAGATAAGAGAAGAGATGAGGATGACGCAGTGAGAAAGGCAAGGGGAACAGTTGATGCGGTTAACACGATCATTCCAATTCTCACAATTGACTGTTTATTTCCTCTTCGTGACCAATATTCTCCGATTATAGTTCCAAATCCAGTTGTGATACCTTGGGGTAGAAGAATGAGTCCGGCTTCAAGCGGAGATAAACCATCAACCAGTTCTACAAAGACTGGAATGAGGAAAATAGCAGAAAAAAGGACCACGTTAGCTAGTATGCTTACCGTCAGAGATGTAGCTCTCTTTGAATTTCTGATAATCCTCAAGTTCACTGACGGATTTCCTTTAATCTTAGCCCAGAAATAATAAACGACCATCAGAACAGTGCCTATCAGTAGGGGCAAAACGGTATCGATTGAACTCCATCCTACAGAAGTCCCCCGAGAAGAGCCATAGAGCATCGCAGCGATTCCTATCCCAAATATTGTCGAACCAACAAAGTCAAATTTTCCAACGATTCTGGTAGTCTTCTTGATGAATTCTTTACTCCTTGCAATAATAGTAACAGCTACAACACCTACTGGAACATTGATCAAAAATATCGATGGCCATCCGAAAATCTGTATCAAAGCTCCTCCAAGAGTTGGTCCAATTGCCGGCGCCAAAAAGAGGACAATTCCAATTAGAGGTGAGATGAGTTCTCTTCCCTTGCTCTCGCCGAACAGCAAATCCATTGCTAAAGGAACCATCAGTGATCCGAACGCTCCCTGAGCAATTCTGGCGCCTATGAGAAAGCTTATGGAAGGCGAAAAGGCACATACAAGAGAGAAGACTGTAAATCCTCCTAAGCTGACTGAATAGGGTCTTATGGGACCATACTTCTTTGAAACATATGGACTTATAACTAGAAAGGCTCCAAGTGAAAGTAGATAGGCGCTCGCGACCCACTGTGCTTCTGATAAGGGGGCGTTGAAACTCTTGTCGATAACAGGAATAGCAATGTTGACGACACTAGAATCGATCATGGCCATGAAGGGTCCTACTATCAGAGCGAATTGCATTAATGGTCGAAGTCTCTTGTTCGAGCCCTTGTCTTCTGCCGCCAGTTCGTACTGATTGGACTCCAGTGTTGCTACCACATTAGTGAATTTGGTATGGTTTCAAAATTCTTATACCCAACATGTGGGTAATCATCAAGTATGAATGAAGGAAAAAGTAGTATGAGGCAGATTACGGTGGAGATTCCGGTGACGGCCCAATCAAGAACTTCATCCTTCATAAGGGCACTCGAAACAATTGAGATAATTGAAGTACTCGAGTTCCGCAGCGGTGGAATCTCGCTATTGTGCTCAGGCACAGCAGATCAGTTGAACGTGCTGAAGAGTGCATTCAATAGCAGCGAGGAATCAGCAAATCTAAACATTTTGAATGTTAAAAATGACGGATCGGTTGTTGCACTAGTCAAAGGTGTCTGGACCGGGAGATCAAATGGAATTTCTGATCCCAAACACGAAGAGGAAATGGAATTCTTTAGATCGATGGAGAATTCCCATATGTATACGGTAGGAAAACTCACATTTGAGCACGGAGTTCTAAAGACTACTGTTCTGGGGGAAAGAGAAACTATCGCACGACTCTTGGAGGGATTGAGGGAACACAATATAAAATTCAGAGTGAAAAGAATTGGTCCGCCAGAAGGAAAAGAAAGACTGATGCTATCTTCTCTTTCTCAGAAACAACAGAGGGTGCTGAGATTAGCACACGAATTGGGCTATTATGAGATTCCTAGAAAAATAAGAACGCAGGAATTGGCTAATATTGTCGGTATCGACAAGGGAACACTAGGGGATCATCTTAGACGAGCTGAAAAGCACATTATGGACGAAGTCATGAAAGATCAGAAGGAGATCCCTTAGATACTCAAAATAAATGAAGAGTGCCTCCATAGCAAAGAAGAGAGTAGTTAGTATCAACAGCCTCTTCTCACCCGTTTTCCTCATGTTCTTTTGACTCGTTGAGTGAAAGTTACTTGTTTATCAATTTCCCCGATCTTCCGATTACTCCTTACGTCTTTGTCTGAAACTGAAATCGACTATGCAGCAAAGAACAGGCTATGCTTTTTCAAAGTACTCCGGCATTGATTTCTCAAGCTCTCTGTTTCTGTACAATCCTGCTGTGCCTCCACAGGAGATCATCAGTCTGTTCCAGCTGTTTATGATGTTGACTGCCATTATCAGTGCAACGTATTGGTGATCGTTGAATTCCCCTCTTACGCGATCGTACAGCTCGTCCGGAATTCCATTCTTAGATACTTGAGTCAGAGATTCTGTGAACTCTAACGCAGCCCTCTCACGGGAAGAAAAAAATGGAGATTCCCTCCAGATCGATACGCAATTTATCTTCTGCACCGATTCACCATCGGCAATGGCGTCCTGTGTGTGCATGTCGGTACAGTACGCACAACCGTTGATCTGCGAGGCTCTCAGGTAAATGATGTTAAGAAGAGAATTTTCAAGTCCTGTTTTCTTTACGTATTCAATCATCTTGTAAATTCCTTTATCGGACTCTGGTTCCACTTCATCATAGTTAATTCTCATGATCTCTCCCATTCCCTGACGAACCAAAATAATGCATCGGATATGACGAACTCGTTTATCACTTAAATATATGCTCGCAGTGAACACTACTTGAGAGTGGAATCCTCAGAGACATGGGAAAAACGATTCGAAACTCTGTTCCTGAGTTCTTCAGAGGACGGGTTTCAGACAAGAACTTCATACATCAAGTTTATCTGCGAGATTTCTCTGTAAATCTCGATGGAAGATTTTGAGATAGTTGAACATGTACCAGACAAATCAGGAAAAGGGTTCCTGATCGCTGCGATAGACTTCAAGGATCCTAAGTTTGTGAGAATATCCTCCAACGAGGAGCCTAAGGCCTACACAAAGGTGCAAGTTGAAGGTGACAAGGCATACTACGAAAAGAAAGAGATAGGCAAGGTAATCGAGAGAAGAGATGCAAATCAGGTCAGGGTCAGCACGAAGTACGACATAAAGTACACGGGCGGATACTCCCTTGATGGAAAGACTGTTTATTTGGATGAGCACTTCCCCAAGACACTAAGAGTGGAGGGAAAAGATATCAGCACAGAAGAGAGCATAGGTCTTCACCACGAGCTTCCTGAGAAATGGCTGTCTGATATTGGCTACGAATATCCTCATGCACACGAGATCGCCACCGGAATAGAGAAGAAGTATGTGGAATATCAGGGAGTGACATGGAAGGGGTACTGCACGGAAGTCGACAAGAATCTCAGACTGGTTTATAGGAATAAGCTTGAGAAGTCTCCCCCATCCCTGGATCTTGCCCCTTATCTATACTGCAGAGACAGGGAAGCGCTCAAGGAGATCAGGGAGAGCAAATAGAGTCTCAAGCGCGTTCTTAGTTTACCGTGCCTAATCCAGACAAGAGTTAAATAGACACCTTTGTATCGAGAGTTGAAGACAAATGACTCGCTCGGTCAAAAGGCTGTCTTTTTTACTTCTACTGATCTCTTTTTTTATAGTGACACTAGGAGTCTGGTATATGACTGGCCTCTCGGTCAAGTATTTTGCACTCGCCACAAAGGATCACTTTCTTGCATTCTTCAAGTACGTAATCAACTTCTTCGACTTCTTCTGAGCGGACTACTGGATCGCAATTTTCTAAAGTCATGTAGCTGATGGCCAGCTGAAATGGATCGCTTGAACTCTCATTAGAAGATTAAATTTAGTTAGACGCAATTCCCTGTCATGGGACAGAGAATCCTTCTATATACTGGAAAAGGTGGAGTAGGGAAGACTAGCATTGCGGCATCTACAGCGTGTTCTCTGGCCAAGATGAAAAGAAAGACCTTGGTTATATCGACCGATCCTGCCCACAGTCTCGGGGATGCCTTCGGTATCGACATAGGACCAAAACCAAAGAAGATGACAGAAAACCTCTATGCTCAGGAAGTCAGCGTAAACGAGGCCATCAATACTCACTGGAATGAACTGAAGGGCTATCTTACGGGACTGTTTCAGACTGAGGGCCTTGACCCTATATCCGCAGAAGAAATAGCCACACTTCCTGGTTTTGATGAAGCATCACAGCTCCTCTACTTGCGACAATATTATGATGAGAAGACCTACGATGCGGTCGTCATCGACAGCGCCCCAACCGGGGAATCACTGAAGTTGCTTTCCTTTCCGGAGGCTATGACGTGGTATATGGATAAGATTTTCCCGATGGGAAGATTGGCTGCGCGACTGGTGCGTCCCGTTTGGAACACAGTGTCCAGCATGTCAATACCCGACGACGAGGTGTTCAAGAGCGTAGAGAGCCTCTACGAATACCTGAAGAGGATCAGATCAATCCTTTCAGATCCAAAGATCTCAACGATAAGGCTGGTAATGAACCCCGACAAGATGTCACTCAGTGAAACGAAGAGAGCGTTCACCTATCTCCTCCTGTACGGCTACCCCGTTGACTCGGTCTTCGTGAACAAGATATACGACGAGAGCACAGGATCTTTCTTCAAGGGTTGGAGATCCAACCAGGGAGAAATAATCAAGGATGTAAGCGACTCTTTCACCGATCTGAGGATATTCAAGGTACCGATGCTGAAGGAGGAGCCCATCGGTATCGAGAAGCTGCAGAAGATGTCCGATTTAATCTACTCCGATTCCGACCCGCTCGACACGTTTTCGAAAGAGAAGAGCATTCAGTTCCTGAAGGAGAATGAGAAATACATTGTCAGACTCAAACTCCCATTTGCAGACAAGGAGAAACTCGAGGTATTCAATAAGGGAGGCGAACTTATAGTACAGCTGGGAAACTGGAAGAGGGTCTTCTACCTTCCAACTGTTTACTCCGATAAGAACCCTGTGAAAGCAGAATTTAATAACGGAGTTCTTGATATAGAGATGAAGTGAAATGGCAGAAGAAGAGAAGGAAGATAAGATAACAATTGAGATCAAGATTACCGTCCCCTCGATGAGCCACGGCGTGGGAAGCGCTCTCAATCACTTCCTCAAAGCATCCGAAGAGATAATGAAAGCTGGTAAATCGGTAATGATAAAACCAGAAGTCAAGTCGAAGATAAGGAAAGTAGAGATCAAATAGTTGCGAGTAAAAACTAGAGGAGAGCCCCATCAAGTGCCACCGGAAAATCTTAGGTAGAAGACTCCGGGTCAGGATTTATTTCGGTTAAAAACCTGCCGACGAGATATCCTAATTTTGTCCTCACATCCTTAGATAATCTTAAGAACATTAGGTATTCTTTAAATTATGAAACACTAAAAATATTAATCATTAAATATAGTCGGTATATCTATAAGAAATGATTTCTGCTGCGGTTCTTTCTGGCGAAATCGCAAAGAGTGTTCTGAGCACAAGTTCGACTTGGAGTACCGCCAATATCGCAGAGTTGATGACCATAGTTGGAATTTACGTCCACGCATTCTTTTTGATCTTTGCAGTCGGTTTCCCTATCGTTGTCCTCACCCTTGAATCCATTGGAATCTTAAGGAAGGATGATGACTACATCGGACTTGCAAGGAATGCTTCGAAACTCTGGGGAATTACATTCGCCGCTGGTGCAGTTACGGGGACTCTGGTCGAGTTTGGACTGGTAGTAGTGTGGTCTGGTTCCATCGCCCTAATCGCTAGCATGGCTGCTGCGCCTATGATCATTGAACTCTACGCATTCATAATTGAGATAGTTCTGATCGGAACATATCTCACGACCTTCAACAGGTTCAAGCGGTGGAAGGGAGGTCACGTGTTGGTGGGAGTTGGGGTCCTGATAGGTACTAATCTTTCTGCCTACATGATCTTGGCCGTCAATGCGTGGATGCAAGTGCCATGGGGAACGGGAAATATTGTCGCACAGACCTTCCTACCCTGGGTACCAACCCTAGGTCCTCTTGTCGTCGATCCTGCTAAACTGAAGATTCTTGCGACTGTGCTTCCGATATTAGGTTCCAGCCTTCTGTCCTCTCCGGGTGCGTTTCAACTTCTCTCCAATTTCACCTCCAATCCGTGGATTGCACTTTTCAACCCAGATACAAACGCGACCTATTTCCACAATCTCCTTGCTGCTCTCATCATCACGTCCTTCCTTGCTGCCTCCTACCTCTCTTACAAGATTATAAAGGGATATGGAGCAGCGGCCTACAACTGGAAAGGACTCAAGGTTTCATTCTTCATAGCTTCTATCGCCTCATTCCTCCAAGCGGTT
>JAJYMI010000030.1 GCA_021787125.1 Thermoplasmata archaeon
TCGGTTAACTACCACGCATTTGCAACGGATTTTATGGACGAGATAATCTCTCAGATCTCAAGACTCTTGAAGAAGGGGTATGCATATGAGATCTCTGATGGCATATATTACAGAGCAAGAAAATTCAAGGATTACGGGAAGTTATCCAAACAGGATCTGGACCAGCTGATTTCTGGCGCCAGGGTCGATGTGAATGAGCAGAAGGAAGATCCGCTTGATTTCGTCATATGGAAAAAGAAGAAACAGGGAGAACCCTTCTGGCAGAGTCCTTGGGGAGAGGGGAGGCCAGGATGGCACATTGAAGACACCGCGATCACGGAGCGCATATTTGGCCCGACCTACGAAATACACGGGGGAGCAAAGGACCTGATCTTCCCGCACCACGAATCAGAGATAGCGCAGATGGAGGCAATATCGAGAAAGAAGCCCATGGTCAAGTACTGGATTCACACTGGCCACCTGAATGTGGACGACATCAAGATGAGCAAGAGCCTCAAGAACTTCGTTACAATCGAAGAGGCCCTTAATAGCTACTGGCCAGAGGCGATCAGGATCATGATGCTATCGATGCACTACAGTGCAGCCGTAAATTTTGAGGAGAAGAGTGTAATAGATGCTCAGTCCAATGCAGAAAAGATATCGATTCTACAGCACAGGGTTAATGGGTCGGTGGAAAGGAAGAGCGACAGAGCGGTCGAAATGGTGAAGAGGATATTTGCTCCGCTGGAGAACGATATGAACACCCCCGAGAGCATGAGAGAGGTGATAGGTTTCGTGAAGGAATCTCTCGCGAAGAGCAGGATGTCAGAAGAGGAGAAGGGAGAGATAAAGTACGTACTTCGAGAAATAGAGACTGTGATAGGAATAGTGCACCTCACACCACTGCCGGAAAGATCAATGGACATAGTTCTGGATCTGAGGAGCGACCTAAGAAAGAGGGGAGACTATCAATCTGCAGACAAGATACGGGAGGACCTGAAGTCGAAGGGGATAAGGATAGAGGATACTGCAGATGGGAGCTACCTATGGTGGTAGACTTTGACGCAATTGTTTCGATTGACCTGATAGAAGAGTTCGTCTCTGGAAAGCTTGGAAAGCCGAAGTACAAGAAGGTCGTAAGATCGACGAAGGAGCTCATAGAACGAAGCAGAAAATTCACGGTTCTGGTGCAGGATTCCCACACGAGGGGTGATCCAGAAATAAGAGTGTGGGGAAGGCATGCGATGCAGGGCACGAGTGCTTCCGAGACGGTCCAAGATCTAAAGGGAGTTGGTCCAGTTATCAAGAAGCACACTTACGATGCATTCTTCGGCACAAGACTCGAGAGAGTCCTTAAGGAAAAGGGAGCCAAGAGGGTGGCGTTCTGCGGTGTCGTCACGGACATCTGCATAATCCATTCGGTCGCCTCTGCTTTCTTCCGTGGTTTCTCCCCAATAGTGGTGGAGGAGTGCACAGATGCAGCATCTCCTGCCCAAAAGAGGAGAGCGCTGGAGTACATGAAGAAGAACTACGGAGCAAATATAATATCTCTCACGGACATCCTTGGAAAATGAAAAACATTGCCTCCTCCGAGGAAATATCAAATCTGAAAACCACGGATGTGTACTTCCTTAGGGCCAGGGAAGTTTTGAAGAAGGCTGGAGTAAATCCAAGGGTGGTAATGGAGGTAACGTGTTCTTCTAGGGATTTGCCCTGGATCACACTAGCGGGCTTAGACGATCTGACGGAACTTCTCAAGGGAAAGAAGGTAGACGTCTATGCGCTACCCGAGGGAACTGTTTTTCCCCCAAGAGACATCAAAGGAATTCCGATACCCGCCGTAAAGGTTGTGGGGAAATATCTGGATTTCGGCATGCTGGAAACTCCCCTTCTGGGATCACTTTCCCAGGCGTCGGGGATAGCTACAAAGGCATCGCACTTCAAGAAGAAAACCGGAGACCTTCCGCTTCTTTCCTTCGGTGTCAGAAGGATGCACCCTGCACTAGCTCCCCTGATAGATAGAAATGCATACCTGGGTGGCTGTGATAGGGTATCAAGCATCATAGGCGCTGAGAGGATCGGCAGAAAGGCAGAGGGAACAATGCCTCATTCTCTCCTATTGCTCGTGGGAGAGGAACGGGGATGGAGACTGTACGACGAAGTTATCGAGAAGGATGCAACCAGAATCGCGCTAGTCGATACCTATAGCGACGAAAAGGAATCCTCCCTGAGGGCCGCCAGGGTGATAGAGGGACTGAATGCTGTTAGACTTGACACGCCCTCATCCAGAAGGGGAAACTTCTCGGATATAATCAGGGAAGTCAGGTGGGAGCTTGACAGAAATGGGAAGAGGAAAGTGGGAATAATCGTATCGGGCGGCATAAAAGAGGATGACATTGAACCGCTGAAGGAAGCGGGTGCATCCGGATTTGGAGTTGGCACTGCAATCTCTAGTGCTGCAGCCATAGATTTTGCAATGGATATAGTGAATATAGATGGTAAGGACAGGACCAAGAAGGGTAAGTACTCGGGAGACAAGAACGTCTTCAGGTGCAAGAAGTGTCATTCATTCCTGGTCTCAGTAAATTCAAGTGAAAAATGTCCAAACGATGGTTCTTCGATGGAGAACGTTTATCAGAAGATAGTCAACGAAGGGAGAGCCGTCTACAGGGAGAACATAGAGGCGAGCAGGAATTACGTGCTGGAACAGTTAGGGTGGTTTCAATAATCCTGGTCACAGGATTCAGGTCGTACTCAAGGTTCAAGAAGAATCCCTCCGGGGAGATCGCTGAACTTCTGGACGGTTCTTATTTCAAGGGACGGGAGGTGACCGGGATGGCTCTTGAGGTGAAGCATTCGGCGATTGAGACCGATTACCTAAGGGAACTGAAGAAGGGATACGAAATCATCATCAACACAGGACTCTCTCCGGGAAGGAACGCGATCGGTTTGGAGAAGATTGCTGTCAACTGGCAGGGTGAAATGAAAGACGAAGACGGAGTTTCAAGAAAACCCGGTAAGATTGTGAGCAAGGCGCCCGATGGCATCTTTTCGAGGCTTCCAATAGAGAACATACTCCATTCATTGAGATCGGCCAAGATTCCATCCGAGGTGTCGTACTCTGCAGGTACGTTTGTTTGCAACAAGATATTCTTCTATTCTCTCTACAACTCAAGCGCAAAGGCGGGATTCATCCATTTTCCGCTAGAGTCGGAGAGTTCCATCGATGGAAAATATCCGACGATGGTAATAGACAATATGATAAAATCGGTAGAAATTGCGATCCAGCAAACGATATAGTTTACTGTCCGCCTCTCTTTTCCTTAGCCTTCAATCTGAGTTCGTGGCTTCCGCATTTCCTGCAGGTCGTAGCCCTGATGGGGTTAGATGCGTAGCAGTTCATGCATATTTTCTTGTTGAATATTCTCTCAGTTGCTTCCTTGAAAGGCATTCGTTCGTTATCAGCACTCTATATAAATTCTCTTCTGTCTTGGATAGTGAGGGATGAGGAAAACAGTTCCACTTTAGCCATTTGAGAAACCTTAAAATAAACACTTTGATTAGAATGTGAAATGAGCAAGAGATATGCAGTTATCCTATTCCTTGCGGCGTTCTCAACGGTATTCACCGCTTATACCGTACTACTCTTAAGTTACCCAGCTTCAGTAGGAACCATTTTTGCCTCGAAATCTACAAGCATAATCAATGGATCTGCGATCCCGGTATTGGGCCTCCAGTCTGTCCCAATTCCTCTCTCACTTTCTGTGGCCGGATGGCTTCTCACTGGATACGAAATTTTTGCCGAAAGAAGGAAACAGATATCTCAAATTCTCAGGACAAGAATTTCAGGAAGCAGAGATAACTGGAACGTCTATAGGGTTTTTAAGGGCAAGGGCGGAGCAAGACGCCTGACCATACTCGAATCTCTCGATGTACCGAGACAAAGAAACGAGGTAGCAAAGTTGACGAACACTGACTGGAAGGAGGTCGATCGCAACATCAGAATTCTGGAATCCGCGAACCTCGTCAGACTCAGGACCGCAAAGACATCCTTCCCCTTCTATGAGCTCACAGAACAGGGAGAAGAACTTCTCGAAAAGATATCGGCCGTCGTCGAGAGCTGAGTAAACGCTACTGATATGCCGAGAGGAAAACGATATTACTCTCTGCAGTCTTTTGGTGAAGTGGAACACAAAGTCACTTTCTCCGGTTCGTTCATGCAGTCCTTCACATCTATCGGACCTATGCTTGATATAGCTGCTCTTTTCTCAGCTATAGCCGTCTATTCAGGCGCTTACCTGGGGATAGTTATGCTGATCTCTTTCCTCGCAGCACTTACTACGATATACGTCGTGTGGAAACTCTCAAAGCACTTCCAGTCAAACGGCGGATATTACCTGTTTGCGGGAAAGACGCTCGGTAAGAGAGTCGGGATAACGACATCTTTCGTGTACGCCGCCTACGCACTCTTGGTCATCCCGAACATTGCCCTCTTCGTTTCATTCTTCATACTGCATCTGATTCCGTTGGGTAGCCAGGTCGCAACTCTGTTGAGCTATGTCATACCTCTTGCATTTCTGCTCGTGTTACTCGGAATAGTTTCGCAAGGACTCGGAAGATCCATAAAATACACGATAGGGGCAGGTGCAGTTGAGATGGCTTTCGTCTTGATACTGGATTTTCTATTTATCAAGAACGCAAGCTCGTTCTCATTTCCAGTCATTCCAACGACTATGAGCGGTGCTTATTCAGTCTTCAGCGGAGTCGTCTTTGGAATTCTTGCATTTGCGGGAATGGAATCCCCTGTGTATCTCTCAGAAGATACCAGGAAGAAGGGGTCAACGGTGCCTAGGGCGTTGATATATTCCTATCTGGTAACCGGTGTCTTGCTTGTCATTTCCGCTTTCTCGATCATGGCGTTTCTTGGATCGAAAGGAGTGTTAGCCTATTCATCCAATCCGTTCTACGTCAACAGTTCCATCATGGCATCGTTCGGTCTGGTTGCCTATGGTCTGTTCGCAGTACTGGCAATCATAAGCTCCATGAATCTCTGCGTTGCATACTCTAATGCAGTCTTAAACGAAATCAGAAGAATGGCAAAGGACAACATCCTTTCTCGATTTAACATAGGAAACGTCAATCTAATTTCTGCATTTCTGCTGCTGGAGGCGGTAATCATAATTGTCACTAACTACTTCCTAGGAAATTTCGTCGGATTTATCATGATCGCTGCAATAGTGTCGTTCTCCTACATGTTCATTCAGGTGATCGGTGGGCTATCGCTCATGAAACTTTCAATTGCATCCAAGGGTGTGGGAGCATTTTCGGTCGCTCTCGTATCCGTTCTCGTACTGGGGATCACAGTGGTGTTCTCGTTCATAGCAGATATAGGGCCGGGGAGCCCGACAAGACTTTCCATAATGATCTTTCTGGCGATCGTGGCGCTATCAGCACTGGTGTCTGTCATCGGGAGCACTAAGGCCAGAGCGTGGTACAACAGAGTCGAAATGTCGAATGCACTGGAAATAAAAGATGTCAACGATCCTTGAAGGAAAGCCACCGGAGGGAATCGAGCCCCCGACCTGCTGATTACAAATCAGCTGCTCTTCCGACTGAGCTACGGTGGCATTCTGGAGGTTTCTAAACATCTTACGATTATTTTATCCTTTTCGTAGAGAGAGGTCAGAGTCTTGAGAAAATAGCTTCAGACAATTCTTTAATAGCGGGAAAAGAGTTGAGAATAACATGACTGACGCAGTTACAGGTTTAAAGGCAGGTGCAGTTTCAGGAGTCATTTATGGAGTGATAAGTGCAATCATTACCGAGGTATTTGCTCTAACAATACTCAAGGGATTCATCATGACGGTCTTGGACAGAGCGGTAACACAAGCAGCAGCTTCGGGCGTGACAATCAGCGCGTCTGCACTATACTCACTAACGATCGACATAGCAGGGATAGCCGCATTCATTGGTGGCCTCATAGTTGGACTGATACTCGGTATAGTATTTGGGGGTCTGTACAACAGAATTCCAGGCAAAACTTCTGTCAACAAGGGTCTCTTCTTTGGATTGATCATGTGGCTGGTCCTCAGCGTCCTCGTTGGATTAGTGAGTCTCTCCGAGTATGGCGTATCCTATTACCTGGTATCTGTCGCAGATGGATTGGTCCTCTCATTGCTATTCGGATTCCTCATGGGATACTTCTTTGGAAAGTGGAGGGAGCCGACTTCTCGGCCAAACGTTATCTAGCGATCGAGAAGGAATAATCGATGTTTCCATTCTAGGAGAATGACCTAGAGGGATTCCTGACCTGACTAAAGAGCTAGATCAAGGGTCTCTTGCCTAAAATCCAGAGACTTACAATATTTGGAGTCGCAAGTCAGCGATCTCCACGCCGAGGGGGAGATTTGAACTCCCGAGCTCTCGCGAGCAATAGATCTCGAATCTATCGCCTTGTCCGGGCTAGGCTACCTCGGCAAGTAAGGGTCAATGGAAAAAGACTCTGAGAATTTAACTATTTGTGATTTACAATAGATCATCTCAGAGAAATTGTGTGACAAGTTTCGGAATCGTCGTGGAAATGGATCAATTGGACAGCTAATGGTAGGAACACCATGATAATCTTGCCTCTAGTGGGAGAATGTTGCCTGAAGCATACAAACTCAATTGAAGGGACGCATCGTTTAAGCGAGCTGATCTTAGGAGACGAGAACTCCGTTACCTCGCTACCTACAGACAATCGTTCGCAGTCTCCCAAAACTCTCCTCAGGCTGTTCAAGTCTATAGGACAACTTATTAGCGATAGTATCGGATCATCAGAATGATTCACACATGGTCAAGTTAGAAGAAAATGCAGTTCTAGTAGTCATAGACGTGCAGAAAGTCTGGGCAAATCCAGGATTCGGTGAGAGAAATAATCCAGACGCAGAAAGGGTGATCTCAAAGCTCATTGGTGAGTTCAGGAAGAAAGGCAAAACGATCATCCACGTCAGGCACGACTCTTTGAATCCCGACTCTCTTTTCAAGGTGGGCAAACCAACATTCGAATTCAAGGATGAAGTGAAACCAATGCCAGGTGAACTCGTTATAACAAAGCACGTCAACAGTGCATTCATAGGAACGGACCTCGAGAGAACTCTAAGGAAAATGGGCGACCCGCAGGTGTTTTATGTGGGGTTGGTGACAGATCACTGCGTCAGTACTACGGCCAGGATGTCCGGAAATCTCGGCTTCAGGAGCTATGTGATCGAAGATGCATGCGCTACATTCGATAGGAAGGACTCTAACGGCAAAGTCCTACAGGCGGAAGATGTGCACAAGATCAACCTGGCTTCTATAGATGGTGAATTTGCAGAAGTTATAAGATCAGACGAATTGTCTTGATAGAGTACCAGAATGGAACCGTCTCTAACTTCAGACACTCTACAGATTTAACATATTCCAGTGCTCAGGCGTTCTTCTCGTTTCAGCCATTCAAAAGTTGCAGTGGACTGGCGGGGATTTGAACCCCGGACCTCCTGCTTGCAAAGCAGGCGATCTTCCGCTGATCTACCAGCCCTCTTGTTTCACTCTCATCTTCCTTTCTTTGGATATTTTGATCTCCTTTAGGGTTTCTTCGTCTATCTTTCCGTCATATTCTTCTGGCTCCAGCATGCTCTCGGGAGAGACAAACTTGCAGATGTAAACTTCCTGTCCCGCATGGTATATGTTCTCGCCTCCTCCTGTGATCACTTCACCCTTTATTGGAATTACGAGCGGATAATCGAAATGATACAGTCCTGCGATGTATGCCTTTTCCTTGGAGCTGGAAAGATGAATCCATCTTCTGTCAGATGGAAGTATTCCGTTCTCCCTGAGGATTTCAAATTCTTCCTTGTTTGTTGGATAGTAGAGGATCTCCGGTATGCTATCGGTGGGTAGGTCAGTAAGATCAACGTCTATTGAGTGGCCATATGTAGCCCTGAGATACCTCTTGTTGTCGCTAAGCTGATACCTCCCCTTCTGGTCGGTAAGGACAATAGCAAATATGTGAGAAGGGCCAACAAAGTGGAACCGCCTGTAATAGAAACGGATTTCCTGGACCATCTCATCTATGTTTACGTATCCTCTGTCAGAGATTTCTAGGTGATACTTTTCTGGCTTGTGCCGCAGGATTCCTGTAATGATTCTCCCTAGCATATCCACTTCTTCATCAGAGAGGATAAACTTCCCCTCTTCCCCACAGGACGGACAGTCATGCCCCCTGTAGTAGCCGTGAACCATGCACTTGCGAATCTCGTTGGTGGGCACCAGCAGAAATTGTGACTGGCGTTATAATATTTTTGCAGAAAAGGCACTGTCCGCTCTGCGATTAAGCTGACCAGATTTCAGTAACATTCCAGAATCGTACTCTTGCAATCAATGCGTGGGAGCCATAAAGGGCCGGGGGAATGCTCTGAAAAAGGAGCCAAGGCAGAAGAAACAAGGTTGAGGGAAAGATTACGGAGATTGTTGGGTCTGACACCTCTATATTCATAGACAATGGTGAAAGAGATCCAAGGGCACTTACTCGGCCGCTGTCAGGATTAAGAAATCCGCAGGGTTAAAAAATCAGAAACACTAAATAAAATGCCAGAATTTGTAAGTCTCACATGGACGAGTACAACCTAGTCCTCCTGGTACTGATTCCACTCTTGTTCGTGCTGGGCCTAAGGATCAAGGCTTTCAGCAGGGAGGGTGCGATAGCCGCTGGAGTAGTAGGTTCGCTGATCATAATAGGAGGGGGCTGGCTTTATTTTGTGATGCTCTTTCTTTTCCTGGGACTTTCGTACATTTCGACTCTGTCCGGATTCGAGAAGAAGAAGTCCTGGAGTCTCCAGGAGGGTCTAAAGGGTGAAAGGGGGGCAAAGAACGTACTGGCTGCCGGTGCATTGCCTGCGGGGATAGCTCTGGCAAACTTTTGGAACATAAGTCCGAGCATCGTATTTTTCCTCTACATTGTTGCCCTAGGAACCATACTCTCGGATACGGTGGCATCGGAGATAGGTTCACTGGACGAAAACACTTACATGATCCTGACACTAAAGCCTGCGGAGACGGGAATAAATGGAGGAATATCCATACTCGGAACGGCAGTATCCTTGGTTTTTCCGGTATTCTATTCCCTGATGGGATTCGTCATTTATGGTGTACTGTATTCGGTCCCTCTTGGTTCACTCTTGGATTTGATAGTAATCTCAGGTCTTCTTGCCTTCGCAGGCTGCCTCTTCGATTCAGTACTTGGCGAGACCCTTGAAAACAGGGGCTACCTGACAAAATATTCCGTCAATTTTTGGTCTGCAGTGTTTGCGACCATCATTGCGGTCATAGTATTTCTTCGGTAAATTTATTTTATCTAATCCTAATCTCATTCGATGAAGATTCTCTTGATAATTGCAGATGGTCTCGGAGATAGACCATTTGGGCCCCTCGATGGAAAGACTCCACTGGAAGCAGCAAGCAAGCCTAATCTGAACGCGCTTGCGAGGGAAGGGATGATAGGACTGATAGACCCCATCCTACCAGGAATAATTCCCGGATCGGACACCTCTCACTTGAATTATCTGGGATATGATCCTTTCAAGTACTACACGGGCAGAGGACCATTCGAAGCTATGGGAACGGGTCTGAAGCTAAAGGGAGGGGACGTAGCATTCAGGGCCAACTTTGCCACGGTCGATGAAAAGGGAGTTGTGACTGATAGAAGGGCAGGAAGGATAAGGGAGGGGACTTCGGATCTAGCCAGACCTCTCAACATGCGAATTGAGGACGTCGAGGTACTATTCAGGGAGGGAACGGAACACAGAGCAGCCTTGGTCCTCAGGGGAGAAGGAATCACAACTGACGTCTCAGACAACGACCCGCACGCGGAGGGTCTGAAACCGAGAGAAATAGTGGCAACCAATGAAAATGGAAAGAAGACTGCTAGAATACTCAACGAGTTCTACAGGCTCTCACTGGAAATACTCAAGGCTCAACCGTTGAACTCAAAGAGAAGAGCGGAGGGAATGAAGGAAGCGAATGCAATTCTGTACCGTGGTGGCGGACTTGTGCCTACGCTGCCAAACTTCAATGAAAGATATTCTCTGAAAGCGGGATACGTCGCGGCAGTAGCACTCGTGTCCGGGATATGTCGACTTGTGGGCTTGAAGGACTTCAGTCCAAGGGGGGTGACAGGATCCACCGATACAGATGTAAAGGCGAAGTTTGCGGCTGCCGTCGAGGCGCTAAAAGAGGTGGATTTTGTGCTTGTAAATGTGAAGGGCACTGATATAGCTGGACACGATGGGAACGGGATCGGGAAGAAAGAATTCATTGAAAGAATCGACAGAGCGCTGGGGGAGACTGTAATGAAGATAAGAGACGATATTGTGATCTGTTTCACGGGGGATCATTCAACACCCGCAAGCGCTAAGGAGCACACGTCCGATCCGGTGCCAATACTGCTCCGCTATCACGGATGCCGGAGGGATGGTGTGGGAGAGTTTGACGAGATCAATGCGAAGGACGGATACCTGAGACTGAAAGGAAGCGATCTGATGAATGTACTGCTTAGCTCCGCTAACCGAGCGGAAAAATACGGGGCCTAGGATATACTTTCCTCGAGCAGTTTCTTTATTTCTTCGTCCCTATTCTCCACTTTGAGAAGTAGTTCTCTTGCCTTTTCCTTCTCCCCTGCATTAGCGTAGATGCGGGAAAGAGTGACGATTGCATTCCTGTCTCTCTGATCTATCTTCAGTGAAACCTCACACGATTCCTTGGCATCGTTTATCCTCTGCAATTTGACTAGGGTCTCGGCCCTCAAGTTCCAGAACGAGGTATTTCTGTTTTCCATTTTTATGGCAATGTCCACAGATGCCAGTGCCTCCAGGTACCTGCTCATTGAAAAGAGTAGTCTAGACTTGTCGAAATAATAGATCGATTTCTTGAGGAGATTTATGGCCTTGTTGATGTTCGATAACGATTCTTCTTTGTTGGAATTGAATGTCGAAAGGAAGAGTCTTCTGTAGGTGTCTGGATTGGTGGGGTATTCTTCCACTAGCATTTTCTGGTAGACACCAGAATCTTTCTTCTGTCTTTCAAGAATATCTATGAGCAGTATAAGTGCCTCTATGTTTTTCTTGATCTCTATAGACTTTCGTGCGTGTTTTTCAGCCTCTTCAAGATACCCGTCTTCGGAAAGCTCGAACGCAGCCATGTACTCGTCGGTGCTCTTCGCGAGAGAAGGGAGCACCCTGTCTTCGCTCATGATGGACGATTAATTTACGACGATTTAACATTTCTGTTTGTAGCTAACAAAAGTAATTATGCACATTACGATACAACATATATGCGAGTCCAGTTGATCGGTTTGGGCTCAATTGGAAAGAGCTTGCTGAAACTTATAAATGAAAAGGGAACCAGCATTCGTCAGGAAATCGGTGAAAAAATTGAGGTAGTCTCCGTGAGCGATACCACGGGAACGGTGATTACGGATGGAATGCCGCTCACCAGGATAATTCAGGCAAAAGAAGGCGGAGGACTAAAGACGCTTGAATCGTTCGAAAAGATCAGTGCATTGAGTGCAATCTCTGATCTGGAGTCCGACATCGTCGTCGAAATCACACAGAGCACAAAGGACGGAAAGCCCGGTATTGGTCACGTGATGAAAGCATTCGAGAACGACAAGAATGTGGTGACTGCAAATAAGAGCGTTTTGGTTTCTGATGCAGACCTGTTTGGAACGGCAAAAGAAATGAAAATGTCCCTTAGGTATGAAGCCACAGTCTGCGGTGGGCTTCCTGTATTCAACCTGATGGATTACTGTATGAAACCAGCCAAGATCATTTCAATTGATGGAATTTTCAATGCCACCAGCACATTCGTGATATCACAGATGGAGCTTGGTAAGAGCCAGTCGTTTGCCAGAACGGAAGCTACCAGACTTGGAATAGCCGAAAGGGACCAAAGAGACGATCTGGCAGGAATAGACTCGGCAAGGAAGGGCACGATTCTTCACAGGAGGATATTCGGATCAACGTTGAGCCTCAGAGACGCAAATATTACCGCAAAGGAGAGCGAAATCGCGGCGGGGTTTAGACAGGTGACAGAGGTCAACTCAAAGGGTGTGACCGTAGGGTACAGGAAGGTCGATGGCAAGAGCGTCTACTCGAATGCAGTTGGACCCGCAATGCTGATACGTTTCAATACGGACGTCATGGACCACTTGACTCTGTCTACAGACCACGATGGTCCGCTGGAATCTGCCGCAACTGTATTAAATGACATACTACTGTCAAGGTCGGCAAAGGCAGCGTAATGAACAGGGGATATGTAGCTTTCGTAGGGGTCCTTGCAGCACTCTGGATCATCACCATGGTAGTCGATATAGTTATGACCCTGGCACTCTATCCATCCAGATTTGGGGCTCTGGCTAGTCTGACCGAGGGTCCAAGCGCAAATCCCGCATTTCCAATCTATGTGATAATAGGGCTTCCGGAGGCCATAGGGCTGTTCAACCCGCCGTACTTTTTCTGGGCAGTGTGGATCGGAATTGTTGCCGCTGCCGTAATCATCTTCTTGTTAATTTCAGTCTATCATTCTCTTCCGAATTTTTCAAATTCTTCACTCTACAGGATATCCGAATTCTTTGCTCTAAATCTGTTCCTCTCTTACATCTACATAGCATTGGTAGCATCATTGGGCCATCCGATAGTCTCCCCATTTACATCAGGAACTGGCCACTTCCTCTCTTACTTCTTTTCGGTCACAAACGCTGGTCTCTACGAAGAACTAATTGCAAGAGTGGCGTACATAGGAATACCGCTCTTTATCTACTATGCGTGGAGTTCTCACGGTAAGAACTCACCCTCAAGGCCGGACCGACTTCGATGGTGGAGGATCGTATGGGGTGGAGGTTACAAATTCGGAAAACCAGAGATTCTGGTTCTCATTGTTTCCTCACTCATTTTCGGAATTGCGCACGCGGGATCATGGGACGTATCAAAAATACCTCAGGCCGCTCTGGGAGGTGTTTTCCTCGGTGTGCTTTACTTGAGATTTGGTCTATATGCGGACGTTCTATTCCATTTCTCAGTTGATTCCCCTGGTGTGGTGATGACGGGC
>JAJYMI010000085.1 GCA_021787125.1 Thermoplasmata archaeon
CCGACTTTTACATAAGCGGAACTTCGGGCATAGCTACCTTTGGAAACGGTACCTTCCTGACGATACCTCCAGAGAAGCAGATAACGATATCCGTAGTGTTCTTCAATCTCACGCAGGCAGCTGGAGTAATATTCGTGGACCAGAACAGCCCCTGGCAGGCCGTAGCAATCTTCTATATTCCACCAAACACATCGCAGTACAATTTACTCTCAGACTTGCAAGGCTCACAGTTTGAATAGGTGCTACTACCTACCTTTTTAATAGGACGTGATGTTTCACCAGCATGGTAGATTATGACGTTATAGTTGCGGGTGCAGGAGTATCAGGGTCCACTGCCGCAGCTATGGCCGGCAAGCTCGGGAAGAGAGTTCTCCTTATAGACAGGAATTCTGCCCAAGAACCTGGAAAGAAGACCGTCTGGGGCTGGGTTTGTGGCGATGCAGTCGCAAGGTCTCACATCACTTATGTTCAAAAGAACCTAGGGAACACGTTCAGCGACGCGGCCCTGGGTCTGAAGGTCGACGGAGTCGTCGCACTGTCTCCGGACCTTGGTTACAAGCTGCCCTTCGATGGAGAAGGGTACAGCCTGGAGAGACCTCTGTTCGGGAAGGCCCTCTTCGACGAGGCGTTGAAGAACGGCGCCGAATTCAAGGGGAAATTCAGCGTAGAGGGACCGATAGTAGAGGACAACAAGGTAAAGGGTGTGTACGGAAAGAATGAGAAGGGAGAGGAAGAGAAGATCACGGGAAAGGTCACGATAGACGCTCTCGGAATCGCTTCGCTCCTCAGGAGGAAACTTCCAGAAAACCAGTACATCGACAAGGAGATCGACTACGAGGACCTGGAGCTTACAGGAAGGTTCATCTACCACGCGGATGAATCGTTCGACGATCCCAAGTACTACGACAGGAAGAACGCTCTGATTCACCTGAATCAGCAGATGGCACCCGGAGGATACGGATGGGTTTTCCCCAAGACGGATGGCAGGGTAAACGTAGGGTTGGGAGTCCAGCACAGGAGTCTCGAAATAAGGAACAAGAAGTTCGGCGCATCAGACAACCTGAAGTCTCTCATAGAGAAGTACGTGAAGTGGAACCCACTCTTCAAGAGCTACAAGCTTGACAACACGGGCAAGAACGGAGAGGGATACTGGAGTGTCAGCGTGAGAAGACAGATGGAGGGAATGGTCTATCCAGGATACATCGGAGCGGGAGACTCGATGGCTTCGGCTAACCCACTGAGCGCTGGTGGAATAGGTCCAGCACTTATTGGCGGAATCCTCGCTGGCAGAGAAGCGGCAACCGCCGTCGAGACCGGCGACGCAAGTCTGGAGGGACTATGGAATTTCAACTCTGCTTATGTTAAGCAGTACGGCAAGAGCATGGCAGGAATGGAGCTGTTCAGAATCTTCCTTCAATCGATGAACAATCAGGACATTGACTATGGAATGAAGAGTTTCATAACGTATGAGGAAGCGGTCGAAATCACGTACGGAAGAATTCCAGAGCTGTCGCTCACCAAGAAGGTCAGCAAGGTAGTCAAGGGAATGGGCGCCCTCAGGACTTTCAAAGACCTAGTGTGGACCACCCAGAAGATGAAGGAATTCAACAACCTGTATGCAGATTATCCAAAGTCACCAAAGGAGTTTCCTGAGTTCAAGAAGAAGGTAGTCTCGATGGTAAACGAAGCGAAGGCAAGGATGCCTTCGTCACCGGTCTAGGAGAGCAATCCAGTACAGTCTACCTGACAGAGTGTTTCAGAACGCTTCCCTCGCTCACCTTCGATCTGCAGTATTCATAGAGCGCATCGTAGAGGGGAAACTGCATCTCCATGTTCTCGAAATCGTCTTTCGAGATCCTGTTGAAACCTGTGGCTGCTGCCTCGAGCCCCGGTGATTCCAGTGGAGTATCGGGTATTGATGCATCAGCTCCCCTGACTATCCTGGCAAGCTCCAGCAGGGGCTTATCCTTCAACTGATATTTCCTGATCACAGCATCAAACGAAACGTACTCGGATTCTCCCTCCTTGTAGTGGTAGAGTTCTGCTCCTTGCACGTCGAAGGGGATTGCTCCGGTTCTCTTCGCCTCTTCCATCACTTTCTCCTTTGGAACGAAAATGAATATTGCGTCTGGATCTACAAATTTCTTTATCAACCAAGGGCAAGCAATTCTGTCAACCCTTGCCTTTTCTCGAGTAATCCATTTCATCGAAAATCAGAATCAAGTTGGCGATATAGCATTTTCCAAATCTAGTCATTACTGACTCTATTTCTATTCCTTCAAATTCTCATTGACGTACAGATGCAACACTCTCATCATTACCAGTCAGGAACGGCAAAGAACTACTGAGGAGTGTGACGAATCTCTCGCTGACTCTTAGAGGATAATCACGAAGATGAGGTATGAGAGGAGCGTCCCTGCTATCACTCCAGTGTTCAGGAATGGAAGGCCCGGAGCAGGCTTCTTTACATTCCCAAGAACCAGGTAAATCATTCCCACAACTCCTCCGATCAAGGGCAGAAGGAAGAATGGCAGAAAGTGGCCGATCTTCATTCCAAAGATGGCAGATGCCACGACCATTATCCCCGGGAACGCAACGTCACCAAAGCCGAGCGCCATCGCCGTGTGCCCCTCTATCCCATCCTCACCGATCTCTATTTTCTCTATCTTCTTTGAGAAATCTGTTGGGAAGACAAACAGCATAGGCAGGTCTCGGTCTATGGCAATCTTCGCGAGTCCAACCATGTGTTTTGTCTTGTATACGGAAATATAATCATACACCGCAAACAGGGCAAGAAATATCGCTGCTGCCCATATTCCCAAGAACAGTCCAAGAAGGAATGCTATCCCGGAAGTGAGGAAGAATCCTGCTATATTCACGACGTACCATTTGTTGTTGAATATCATTGCGAGCACCATGATAACGGGTGCGGCAATTATGATGGCATAGTATTCTGCGATGGTGTTTGCGATCACTAGACCCAGATAGTTCCATACCATGAACACTACCAGGCCAATGACTGCGATGAAGAGCCACTTCAGGAAATTCAGCTTGTATCTCTTTGACAGGTAGATCAACAGGAAAGAGAAAACGAGGGCTGCAACCAGATAGTATACGACGTATCCGAGTCCTGAGGTCGTGCTGGTGGCAGCTACGGAAGGGGAGTACTGCATAGCGATGCTCGCCAGGTACACCGCAAAAACTGACGACAGTACAAACAGCACCAGACTGGTCAGTTGAGCAACAGGGAGTTCCGGTTCATCAGCCATATGACATTCATTTCTCCATCGAGTTATTGTTGACAGACATCAAGTCCACAATATATGACTTTCTCTGAACGGTTCCGGGACTCCTGACCCGTCTAGACATTTGGTGACTCCTTGACCGGTTAATTGCTGTCGCTGTCACGAGAAATTGAAATAGTCTAGTTTCTCTCACGATTATCATGGATGTTAGTAAGGGGACGGGAGGTCAGGCGGTTCCTTCAATCAAACAGCTCAATGCACAAGGTCCTTTCAGACCTCTGAAGAACAAGCTCATGCTCTTCGGTCAATTCGTCGGTGACTGGGACATCGTGGAGGCGAAGAGTCTTCAAGAGGATGGTTCATGGAAGAGTTCCAAGGGAGAGCTACACTCTGGATGGATCCTCGGGGGAACTGCGGTACAGGACATCTGGAAGTCTACCGGTAACGGCACCGAAGACACCGGAGGAACGACGATTCATTTCTATGATTCCGAGTCAGATTGCTGGAACAGCGTCTGGATCTCTCCCAATCAAGCCACAATCAGAGGATTCGTAGGAAAGAAGAAGGGAAAGGAAATAGTCCTGGAATCCAGGGAAACGAACAAGAAATTCATGAAATGGATCTTCTACGAACTGGGTGACAACTCGTTCAAGTGGAGAGCTGAGTACACAAGAGACTCAGGAGAGAATTGGACCGTGACAGAGAAGATGACCATCAGGAGACAGAGGAAAAATCGTGGATGACAGGATCGGTTGAAACCAGCCTCTTCTGGACGAAGCTGACTTCCACCACTGGTACCGAGAACTAAGGAATAATGTTGTATTTCCGAGATATTATGGTACACAACCAACCGATGATAACATTATTATAGAAGTGCAAAATTAGGGAAAGTGCCAACTGTCTCATATTATCGTTCTCTAAAACAATCACTATCAGAGTGTACGGAAAAGTCGAAAGTGCTAGAGGAAGGCAACGACCAGAAGGAGAAGATAATAAAGGAACTTAAGGAACAAAACCTGAGATTCTCTGCGGACCTTGAGAACTTCCAGAAGAGGGTCGGGGAGGAATCCCTGAAGATCATCAACTATGCCTCGGAGAGGATCATCAAACAACTTCTGCCGGTACTCGACAGTTTGGACAACGTGACGGATGAAGGGTCTCTTGCAATAAGGAGACAGATAGAGGGAATACTTCAGAAAGAAGGACTGACGGCAATCAACGACAGCGTCGCGTTCGATCCGAACAAGCACGAGGCAATCGGAGTCGAAGACGGTGGAGAGGCAAACACAATCAAAAGGGTGGTAAGGAAGGGGTACGCACTCGGAGACAGGGTGATAAGGCCAGAGTTAGTAATTCTCAACAAAGGTGATTAGAATGGAAAAAATATTAGGTATAGATCTAGGGACGAGCAATTCACAAGCGGCGGTAATGATAGCAGGAAAACCAGTTGTATTACCGAGTTCGGAAGGGACGACGCTCGGAGGCAAGGCATTTCCGAGCTATGTTGCATTTACCAAGACGGGAGAACTCCTCATAGGAGAACCTGCCAGAAGACAGGCGCTGACCAATCCGGAAGGGACTGTCTACGCGTTCAAGAGAAGGATGGGAGAGAGTTTCAAGTTCAAGGCGAGGGACAAGGAGTACACTCCGCAACAGCTCTCCGGATTTCTGCTTCAAAAAATAAAGGACGATGCCGAGAAATACCTGGGGGAGAAAATATCAAAGGCTGTCATAACTGTCCCTGCGTATTTCAACGACAACCAGAGACAGGCGACAAAGGATGCTGGAGCGATAGCGGGACTTGACGTAGTGAGAATAATAAACGAGCCAACCGCAGCAGCGCTGGCATACGGATTGGACAAGACTGAGGGGGAACACAGGATCATGGTGTTCGACCTCGGAGGAGGCACGCTGGATGTGACCATAATGGAATTCAGTTCTGGAGTTTACGAAGTGCTATCGACTTCCGGAGATACTAAACTCGGCGGGACTGACATGGATGAAGCGGTGATCAACTATCTCGCATCGAAGTTCCAGCAAGAGAACGGCATAGATCTAAGGAAGGACAAGAATGCATACATCCGCTTGAAGGATGCAGCTGAGAAGGCAAAGATAGAGTTGTCTACATCGCTCTCAACAGAGATCAATCTGCCATACATCACCAGCGGCGCGGACGGACCAAAACATCTTCTCATCTCTATGACAAGGGCAGACCTGGAGAATCTCGTACGACCGACGATCGACAGGGCAAGGAGGCCGATAGACGAGTCCCTAAAGGGAGCTAAACTCTCGTCATCGGACATCAGCAAGGTGATCCTGGTTGGAGGTCCAACAAGGATGCCAATGGTCAAGAAGTTCGTGGAAGACATAATGGGAAAGAAAGTGGAAAGCGGAGTGGATCCGATGGAGTGCGTTGCGATCGGTGCATCCATCCAGGGAGCCGTGCTCGCAGGAGAGGTCAAGGGTATAGTGCTACTCGATGTCACTCCTCTGACCCTGAGTATAGAAACGCTCGGTGGCGTTGCCACCCCCCTGATAACAGCGAACACGACAATACCCACCAAGAAGTCACAGGTCTTCTCCACTGCAGCGGACAGCCAGACGGCCGTGGAGATAATAATCGTCCAGGGAGAGAGACCCATGGCGAGGGACAACACCTCTCTTGGAAGGTTCATGCTGGATGGAATACCTCCGGCCCCGAGGGGAATGCCACAGATAGAGGTGAGTTTCGATATAGATTCTAACGGAATATTGAATGTCAACGCGAAGGACTTGGCCACGAACAAGCAGCGCGGTATCACAATAACCTCAAGCACAAAGCTGAGCAAGGAAGAAATCAACAGGATGAAAGAGGAAGCCAAAAAGTACGAAGAGGAAGACAAGAAAAAGAAGGAAGAAATAGAAACGATAAACGGTGCAGAGGCTCTCGCTTATTCGACCGAAAAGACCATCAGCGATTATGGTGACAAGATTCCTCAGGACATCAAGGACAACATCAACGGCAAGCTGAAAGACCTGAAAGATGAGATTCAAAAGAAGGATCTCGCCGCAATAAAGGAGAAGATGGACGTGCTGACGAAGGAGATCCAGAAGATAGGGGAATACATGTACAAGAACGTTAAGCAGGAAGAGCAGCCAAAGCCTCAGGGAAGTGAAGAGGCCCCCTCAGGCACGAATCCCGGTGAGACGGAAATTCACGAAGATAAAGAAAATAAGGACCAATGAACTTCTGATGTGAATGGGCAAGGACTACTACGCTATTCTGGGAGTAGACAAAAAGGCATCCAAGGAAGACATAAAGAAGTCATACAGAGAGCTAGCAAAAAAGTACCATCCAGACCTCAACCCCCAGAATAAGAAGGAGGCAGAGGAGAAATTCAAGGACATCAGCGAAGCGTACGAAGTCCTCATGGACGATCAGAAGAGGGCGAGGTTCGACCAGTATGGAGAGGAAGGGGTAAAGTTCCAGGGACAGGGATTCGACTGGAATCAGTTCCATCACTACCAGGACATTCAGGACATATTTGGAGACCTGTTCTCGCAGTTCGGGTTTGGTGGTGGGGGATTTGGCAACCCGTTTGGAGGGTACTCCGGTCAACAGAGGGAGCTCAGAGGGCAGGACGTTTACGTGGAAATTCCCATAGACATAAGGAGGATCGCGAGGGACGAAAAGATCGAGGTGTACTACTTCAGGGAAATGAAGTGTGACGAGTGCAACGGAACGGGTTCGTCCACAAAGAAGGTCCTGACATGCCCCTCCTGCAGAGGACGGGGATATGTGGAGAGATCCTCGAATCAAGGGTTCATCGTCTTCAGGACGACTGAGGTCTGCCGCACCTGCAACGGAAGGGGAAAGACGCCGGAAAAGGTGTGCCACGTCTGTTCCGGATCAGGGTACACCAGGAAAAAGGACAAGATAGATATCTCACCTCCAGCAGGCATCCACGAGGAAGAGATCTACATACTTAGGGACAAGGGAAACTACAGGTATGGGGGCTCTGGAGACCTGAGACTAAAGTTCGACATCGATTACATGGAATTCAGAAGATCGCGTGATGATCTGGAAAAGGACATTCAGGTCGATTTCACTGACGCCATAATCGGAGGAAAGGTGAAGGTCAACCTTCTCAGGGGGGAGAAGGAGATAGACATACCGGCAGGGACTCAGCCCGAGGAACAGCTAGTGCTGAAGGGAGAGGGGATACAGAAGAAGACGGGCAGAGGGAATGCAGACATAATTCTGAGAGCAAAGGTGACGCTGCCGAAAAAGATATCAAAGAAACAGAGAGAACTTCTTGAGCAGTTCAGAAATGAGAAAGGCTTCTTCTCGCAATTTCACCTCTGAATAGTGAAGTACATCCTCTTGTTGTTCTTTCCCTTGTTTTCAATCTTGTAAATTTCAATCTCTCCGACTTCGGAAGTGTTTTTGACGTGTGTGCCTCCGTCAGGTTGCATGTCTACGTCTCCTATCTTCACTACCCTCAGAACGTCTGAAGTGGGCAGCAGCCTTTCATCGACCTTAAGCGCTCCGTCCATCTTGAGGATATCGTCCCTCTTCATTGAGAGGACAGAGACGTCCTGGTTCCTCCTCAGTTCTTCGTTCACCCTGGCTTGGAGAGAGTGAGAAATTTCGGAGTTCCAGTCTTTAAAATTGAAGTCTATTCTCGAATATTCCATGCCTATCTGGTTGCCAGTTATCATCGCTCCGAATTCTTTCATCGCTATCGATGAAACGACATGGATAGCAGTGTGCTGTCTCATGTGCATGTATCTCCTGTCCCAGTCAATTATTAGCTTGACTCTCTCTCCCAGGGATGGGAGTGGTTCCGTCTTGTGAATAATCTCTTCCCTTTTGGCGACCTCTTTCACTTCGTATGTGGCCGATCCCACCATCGATCCCGTGTCTGTGGGCTGGCCTCCGGATGCTGCATAGAAAATCGTCCTATCCAGAACGACGCCATCAATTATCTCAACAACCTCTGCTTCCAACTCCCTGAGATATGAGTCTTCAAGGTACACCTGGACAGTTCTCACTTCAGCACACCCAGAAACGGAATCAAAATCGAGAACAGGGCAACAAATACGAAAAATATTCCTATGAATATGTTCGTCGAAACGAAGAGTTTCATAATGCGTTTGTCAGGTTGGGCGAGCGCTCGAAGATAGGAAACAAACAGGGAAGCTCCTAGGAGTATATACACGACGAAGACAACTATCCCAAGATAGAAAGGGAAGTACAGTCTGAATTCATATCCCGTCAGAACAGTTATAATAACAGCAAGGACGGCGATTGGAAACAGGATTCCCATTGACTGACGAGTAGTTCTGCCGACTGGAAGCATGGGAACTGAGGCAGCGGCATAGTCTTCTTTGTATTTTATGGATAGTGACCAGATGTGCAGGGGCGTCCAGATGAAGATTGTAAGAAACATCAGGATTGCGACAACGTTGTACGAAGATGTGAAAGCGTAGAATCCCGCAAGAAGAGGGGCTGCTCCCGAGTAGGCTCCCAGAATGATGTTCCACGATGTTCTCTTTTTGGTAAGATAGGAATAGATGATAGTATAATCAAAGATACCAGTTGCCATGAAAGTGAAAGACAGAAGCGATCTGAAAATGGCCAAGATCAGTGTGATCGCAATCAGGATCAGACCACCATAGAGTGCGACGCTTGGACTCATTCTCCCAGAGGGAAGGGCCCTGTCCATGGTCCTCTTCATCTTCTTGTCAATGGATATGTCGAAATAATTTGATAGTGACTCAGCACCCATCAGTCCAAGTGCAATGAATAATGCAACGTAAAGGAATCCTCCAATATCCAAACTTCTCAGAATGCTGAGAGCGAACACTTCACCGGCGATCCCGGTTATCAGGAGAAAAACCCAGACTCGGGGTTTTGTCATGACAAAGAAATCGCTAACGAAGTTTCCCATCGTGACGTTAATAATGGACGCTATAAATCTATATGCTCTGGAAGATGCGGAATAATTTAATATCCGTGTGAAGTTAACGACGGGGGCTGGTAGATCAGCGGAAGATCGCCTCCTTGGCATGGAGGAGGCCCGGGGTTCAAATCCCCGCCAGTCCATAAGGAGTATCACTGGATTTACATGATTTAGACACGGTGTCCCCTCTGAACTCCCTCGGTTTTCTTTCCCTCATGTAGCCCAGTGCGAAATCGGTGTCTATTCCCGTGTAGATGAGTGTCGTTCTCGGATCGTTGTGGCCCATCATCTGGCTTACGACCAGAAGGTCGATCTTGTTGTCTATGAGGTTCTTTGCATACGTGTGCCTGCACTTCTGCCACTTGAAGCTCTTCACTCCCGTCCTCTGCCTTATCCTCCTCGCTATCCTCTCCATATAGTTCACGCTCACCTTCCCCTTCCTTGTCGTGAAAACGTACTCGCATTCCGGGTGGTCCCTCCTGACCAGGTACTCCCTCAGAGCTCTCATCGGGTATTCCTGGATGAGAACGTCCCGGTCCTTCTCTCCCTTGCCGTTGAGGACCCTAAGCCAGTCCTCGTGAATGTCCGCAATCCTCAGGTTCGCTATCTCGCCCGCCCTCAGTCCCGTGTTCAGGGCCAGGACGACCATGGCATGGTCGGTCCAGTCCTCGTGGACCTGACCCTTTGTCCCCTCGATGAGGGCCTTTATCTCCGAATCGTCAAACCTGTTTACCGTGAACTTCCTCCTGCCTGTCTGGATGTACTCGAACCTGTCCTCTCTTCTGTACGGGAGCCACCTGTTCAGGTACTTGACCTTCTCGTTGATGTACTTCTTGGAGGCACCCTGCCGCTTCTTCTCCCTGAGGAACTCAAGGATCGAATCTCTAGAGAATATGTCGCAGTGCTTTGCCAGGTTCCTAAGGTGCCTCAGCGTATCGGCGATGGTCGAGTTTGCATAATGGGGGTTCTGGCTGTCAAGCATCCAGTCCTCGAACTCCTTCAATTTCGTCTCAAGGTCCTCGCTCATTTCCCCTCACTTTTTTCCATGATCCCAAGAAGAGATCTCAACAGGTTCAACTCCCTGTTTATCCGATCGTCTCTTTCCTCTTTGAGGAATGGAAACACTATCTCTAGGTTCATACCTTCACCTCGCTCCTGTCTCTAGCTCTGCGATCCTCACTATCTCTTCACACACGGCTTTCTCACTGGAGATTTCCTTCTGCAGCTCCCTGCTGTTCCTTAGCGATAGTCTTGTCTCGTCTGTCCAGACCAAGTGGTTTACCTTTGGTCGGTTCGTCCTGTTCCTGATCTTCCAGAATTTTCCGTCAATTTTCAGAGTGGACTTCGTTACGTCGCTCATACAGATTCCTCTGCTTGTTTTATCTTGGCCTGGTATGCCTTCCATTCTTCTGGACTGGATCCATTATTCCTGGCTATGAAGTGGCAGCCGCAGTCACACTCTTCCTTATTGCAAAGGGAATGCTGGTTGTGCGTGCAGGCATCGGAATAGAATGACTTCATCTGGCCCATACCTCCTTAGGAAGATCGTCATAAACCTGGGAAACGTCTATCGAGTTTCCTTCAAGATTCTTGGAAGAACACTCTCTGATCTTTTTTGCATTCAAAATGAAATAATTCACTCGCCAAGGTTTCCCGTCTATCAGGTTGTGTTCTTCTATCCTGGTGCCGACAAGCCCAACATCCTCGAGCTGGTACATCAGGGAGATCTCGTCAGGTTCCAGGTGATTACCTACTACTTCTCTCTCAAACCCGAAGAACTGCATAACCTGTAAAGCTGTATCCTGGAGGTCGTCTTGTCTGAGCATCATTCCCTCCTTCGAAAAGAGATACGCCATTGCCTTTGCAAGATCTTCGGGAGTTGGAAAATAATTCAATCTATCAACCTCGCATTGAGTTTTCCTTTCCCTTCCTCTACAACCCTTCTCAATCCGGCACCGACAAACCCAGTGAACTTATCAAGGAAGCCTTGACAGGCCTGTTGTGGGTCAATGGTGGGAATGACCATCTCGCCTATCGGATCTTTGTCAAGGAAAATCATAAAACGATGGAACTGAACCATTATGCCTTCATCTCCTCAGAGATCAGGAAGACCTTCTCCTTCCAGTCGTATTTCCACCCCTCCTTCTCGAAACCTTCCTTCACCTTATTCCAGTCGCTTCTTGGGATCTCCTTGATGATCTTGACCTTGGACTGTGATTTCCTTTCGAGGTTCTGAGGGAAGTCGTTCAGCAGTTTCAGGACTTCGGATTTCCATCCTCCCTGAGGTTGCACAGGTCTCTGTTGCTGTGCAGGTTGATTCTTAGATTGTTCTGGTGAAGTCTGTTTTGTCTCGTTCTTGACAGAATTTGGATTGTTTTGTGACTGGTCCTGGGGCAGTTTCTGTTGTCCATTCTGTTTTGGAAGGAATCCTATGGGGATGATGGCCGCTCTCAGCAGTTCGGGGATTTCTAGCTCGTTTGGTTCCCTTCCGTATTCATGTTTGAACTCCTCAAGGATGATCTTTCTAGTTCTGACCTCATAGGCTGCATATTCTCTTATCTCTGAGTCGATGGGGAAGATCATAATGAACTCCCCTCTTCTTCAATCTGACTGCCCTTCATGACTTTCTCTATTTTTATTATGAGATAATCGCCTTCCTCAATTTTCAGTCTTTCTCTAACTTCCTGTGGAATTTGAGCTCTGCCTGCTACTCCTATTTTCACCGGTACTTCAATATCTGTCATATATTGTCAATTATGACAATAGACTGTGGAATATATAGTTTTCTTATGTCATTAATGACATTTAACATAAAATTGAATATATATTAGTTGTCATTATTAACAATAGGAAAGATGGACAACAGAAATCCAAAATCATCTCTTAATTCTAGGGAAATCGAGATTTTACAATACCTTAAAAGAAGAGGTCGAGTCATGAAGAGCGAACTTCTGAAGGTTGTGACTTCCCCCCCTCTTCTTAGTCGCTATGTGGAACATCTAAGGAGCCAAGAACTTTTGACAGTAGAAGAAAACCGTGAAAAGCATAGGAAATTTTTCATCGAACTAACGCCTAAAGGATTGGAAGTCACAAAGAAACTCAAGGAAATGGAAGATATCACTTCAGGCGAAGCGATCCAAAAGAAGTCAATCTCGGTAGAACTTCCTGAAGGGATGCACAGTCAGATCATTAAGATTTTGAAACTCGATAGGGAAGGAAAATCTGAACAAGATTTCGTAATCGATGCGGTGAAGGACAAGATCAGGAAATGGAAGAAGAATAACGAAGAAATTGAGGGTCGTCCATGAAGGTCGGTCGATGAACGCAATTGACCCTAACGAACGACGGTTGAAATGTCATATTTGCAATCGAGTTCTGGAAGAAGTGGACAGGAAGCAAATTCGCTCCAGCACGGTGAAGGGGAATTTGAAAATCATAGGTATTGAACATACATCAACTAATAGTGAAGTCATCGAGAAAGTGCTTATGTGCCCGGCTCATCCTAATTTCTACCTGAAGAAAGTCAGTCCACCTTTCCCTGGTCAAATAACGTTTGATAGAAAATCTCTGAAGTTTATCAAGAAAGCATTAGGAACCCGGCAGAAAGATGCACCGTCAACCATTCTCGAAGGCGACTGCATTTACTATAACATGTACTATACGAACGTGATGAGGTTCACCACTTTCGC
>JAJYMI010000008.1 GCA_021787125.1 Thermoplasmata archaeon
GGCCTCGATATCGGCTCTGAGGAATGAGATTATGCAGTCGGTCACGTACTCCTCGACAGTGGTCCTCCTCAGCCTCACTGAAGCTTCCATGTCATCCTGCAGCTCCTTCGGGATCTTCAGATTCAGGTCGACCATTTCCCTGCCCATATACTCAGGCCTCCCTTTTTGGAATGTACATTCCCAGGTTGATCTTCTCCAACTGGACGAAAACGTAACTCTTTCCTTCTGGAGTCTTCTTCCTGATTTGCCTGTCGATTATCAGGATAACAGCACGATCGAAGAGAAAAGTAGTGACTCCGCGACCATTCACGTCATCCGCACGTGTATCTATGAAGTTGATACCTAACTGGCTCATCAGGCCCTTCACTTCGTCGTCAAGTGCGTCATAGTCGTAGGACTCACAGTAGCCTCTCACATTTCGCCAGAAGCTCTCTATCTCCTTCAATCCGTTTCTCAATTCCCTATATTCTGAAGTTTTCCGCTCCACAAAATTGGTTCCTGCCTCATTCAATTCTTTCATCATTCCTGTTCTCCTCCTTCTGATCCGGATCTGCCGTCCATCTGGACGTTGCTCCCCACAGCGCTTGAAACACCGGACGTAAGTGGGCTCTCTAAAATACACTCCTTCGAGGCTGAGTCCCATACCTCACCTTGAGAGCAAGCTATTCTTGCAAGGCCCTTGGGAATTAGATTCGTCATCTCACGATGATAAAGGAAGACGACAGATCCTTTCGAGAGAATCTTCGCCTTGTCTCTCCTGTAGACTGAGCAATTTTCCAGTATCCTGCAATAGCCACCTTTGGTGTTGAGAAACACGTTGGTATTTGTTTCTGATAGAATTGGATCGGAAGTTCCATTATTGTCTGAAGGACTTGTAACTGCTTTTTCTTCATCTACTACTGAGCTGTTAGTCTCATTCTTTGCGATAACATCTCCTGCTTTGGTGTCTACTTCAGGATCTCCACTTTCAAGATTTGGTATGGGATCTTCTTCCTCAGTTGCTTCGTTGTTTTCCACTTCTTCTTTTTTATTAATATTACCGTAAATGCCGTCAGTATCAAGAAAAGGACTGACGATACCGTTTACTGTTCTTATTTTTATATCGTCAGTTTCACAATTGAGTGTTTTAGCGGTTTCTGACGGCACTGACGCCATTGACGGCATTTTGCTAACCAAATTTTTAGAAATTCTTTTTCTTCTGTTACCGTCATTAAGCTCCTCAAACTTAATTCCAACATTCTCTAGAGTGGCCCTCAGATCGTTGATTTCCCTAGTCAAGTGACTTGGGGACTTTGGAAATCGATACCCCCTTTGGACTGCCAAGGGAGACATACCATTGAATAAATCAGTGGATGTGCCAGTCCAGATTTCTAGTTCGCTCATGAATTCTATTAGAAGGCTTGATACGGTGTTTCCTGAGATTACATCTAAGTTTGAATCGTTGATTTTCTCCATGTAGGCATTGTAAAATTCGTTGGGTTTGTAACCAAGTCTTCTGGAAATCGCTTCTCCCCACACCGTAAAGTCTGCCATCCTGGGCAAGTTTCCCTTCAACTCCCGATACACGGAATCATAGATTTCCATGGCCCCGGAAACTGCAACAATCAGGGCTCCGCGCACTTTCGGAAGGATTGCATCGAGGAACTTCGAAAGTTCCTCTTCTGTTTCCCTTTTCTCTTTCGCAGGCCTGATGAGCTTGAAGTGGAGATCTCTTTCTGCAAAATCACCCCTGTCGCTGGGCCTGTTTATTCCGTTGAACAGAATTGTTCTTCTGAATTTGACGAAGAAGTCCTCATCGTTGGTGTACAGAGCTCTCTTCGATATTGAATCGCCGGTTGAGGCTCTGCACGCAATATCTGCAAGCTCGCTCGACAGGGGAACTGTGAGGTTGTCAACATTCACGATCAAGTTGTGGGATAGTGTCTGCTTGAAATCGTCTTCCTTCCCTACTTTGACGGAGGCTGATTCAATAACATTCGGATCAAAGATCTTCTTTTCGTATTTTGTCAGATTTGACTTTCCAGCTCCATTATCTCCCGATACTGTTTTTATGACGTTGGGTGCGTACGGTAGCAACGGAGTTGCAGCAGAAATAGAATAGAGAATCAGATCCTTTTCGCTGTCAAATTTCCAAGCCCCAAAGAATCTCTCTACGTCTTCTCTAGTCCCAGAAAAGTCTATGGATATTGGTAAATCTCCTCTGTACCTCCTGAATGTCGGTTTCTCAGGAACAAGTACTTCGATTTTGCAGGGTGTCAATCTCACAGCATTAAATTTCCTGTTTCCAAGGTCAAGATAGACTTCCTTAGGATTCCCTGCGACTCTTACCGATAGGTCATAGATGCTGCCTTCATGAGCTTTCATCGTAAACAGCCCAATTATGTCGTTCTTGTCCCAGGAGTGAAGGATCTCTCCAGTCTCTTCATGATAGAACTTTGAAAGAACTGTCTCAAACTTCTTCTCGTTTATTGGTAGCACCTCGTTGTTCAGGCCCAATGCCATAGGATTCTCATATTGATCAAGGAAGAAGCCCTTGAAACGGTTGGATACGTTCTCTATTGCGTCTTGGTCATCATCTTCTTTATCGTCCCTTTGAATCTTTGCATTGAGTATGTCGTTGTTCTCTGCTGCATTGAAGAATTTGTCGTATTTCAGTAAAAGAGATCGGATTCGCTTGAGGTCCTGGTATGTCGGTCTTTCCATCTTTTGAGTGACGTATTCAAGGAATTCCTCGTCTTCTTGTTTAATTTGACCTTTATGAAATGATGTTATGTGCTCAGCGCCTGCAATGATTATCTTGTTTGGTTTCAGTTTCCCATCAGGCTCATCGAAGATGTTACTTCCGGACAAAGCGTTTACTCTCCAGCTGCATAGAAGATTTTTCAGATTTGTCTTCGCCAATGATCTCGTCGAACAATTCCAAGAATCTCTGAATCAGTGGTTTCTCATTTGGAGCGTCCACCAGCCAAACCTCCTTTCCTTTTATGTTCCTCGTCAACTACTGACAAGTCACTTTCCGTTAGCATCGTCTTTTCTGTTTCCTTTAGGTGGTTGATAATTTTCTGGAATACACCGGATTTGCTCAGTTCAGGATGTGAATCCAACCATTTAGCGTCTTCTTCATTTACGCTAATTAGGTATTTTCTCGTAGCCATTTGTCATCTGCTCAATTGACATATAAAAAATTAGTATTTATATCTGCCGAGTGAGCATATGAATAACATAAGCCATATGCTAACTGAGCATGTGACTAAATATGGTTTCCATCCGGATTCTTGAGAAACAATCGGGTATCTTGAGATTGATTGTATTCCTCTACGACAAGAAGGATTACATGCTATCTGATATTTGGGAGCATGCAGAAATTTCGGTTCATCAAGGTTACGAATCTCTCGCAAAATGTAAGGAACTTGGACTAGTGAGCTCTAAGAGAGACGACTCTAAGTATCCTCCGAGAAATTTAATATCCCTTACACCAAGAGGTAAGAAGGTCGCTGGGAAACTCAGAGAGATAGAGGAGTTACTTAATGAAGCCGAGAAGTGATTATGCAAACTGTACGATTTGACACTGAGCGAAAGGAAATTCTTGAAGATACATTCAAGATAAAGAATATAGTATTTGTCTGGCAGAAGATTGTTTGGCAACAAATGAGGAAGATATTTCCTATCAAAGACTTCTACGATTACTATGACTTCAACTACAACATAAGAAACATAGCAGATCGATTAAGAAGTGACGTAATAACAACCGAATATTATCCATCAAGGCCATTAATATATAAACTTGAAAAGAAAAACGGAATCAGTAGACACATTATTCATCCTGGGCCTTATGACGCATTAGTTTTTCAAGTACTGGTATCAAGAATTGCTGATGATATTCTTAAGAACAGGGAATCACCGAATTCGTTCTTTTCAAGGGATAAATTCAAAGAACCTACTGACTACTTCGAATATGGAGCAAATTGGATACAAGAATGGAAAAATATGCAACTGGAAATATTAAGATTCTCAAAACAAAGAAAATATTTGGTTTTAACAGACCTGAGTAATTTCTATGACAGTATTAACTTAAGGGATCTTAGAAGTTTTATCTCCGGTTTTGGTAATGTAAATGGGGTCATTTTAGATGTTGTGTTTAAGATAGTAGAGGAGATTTCTTGGAACCCAGACTACCTCCCTTATAGTGCCAGGGGACTACCAACCATAAACATAGAAGGAATCAGATTGTTAGCTCATTCCTTCCTTTACGAAGTAGATGGGTATCTGAGAAGAGCAACAGGTAGATCATTTACGAGATGGATGGACGACATAACTATAGGAGTGAATAGTCGAGAGGAAGGCGTACTCATTTTGAGCAATATTTCTGATTTACTTAACAGTAGAGGGCTATCTCTCAATTTGTCAAAAACCGAAATAGTTTCAAGAAAGGATGGTCGTAAACACTTTCAATTTGAAAAAAATGGCAAACTCAATCTTCTGACTGAGCAGCTCAATAACGGGTGGGATAAGAGACTGTTGAAGGCAGAAGTATACAACTTTATGGTGGGTCATCTAAAAGATCCTAGTCCCAAGTATTGGGATAAGATCACAAAGAGAACGATTGGATTGATGATTTCGCTAAATGACCGGAGACTATTAAAATATGTTATCAGACTTTATAGTGATTTCCCCTCACTCAGAGAAACATTAGCAAGATATTTGTCAGAATTAGGGTACGGCAAACGAACTTCAGATGTTCTATTCAAACTGGTAACCAAAGTCCAGGTTTTTGATGACCTTGCCCTTTTCCAACTTATTCAGGTTGTAACCAATTGGCAGATTCCTACAAAGGGTAGAGCAGCTAAACGTTTCCTTGAGGAATTGGATAAAGAGCTGAATGAAAGATTTAGAAAGCGGGAAAATCCATATGACTTCTATTGTTATTTGTGGTTCAAGGTCAAATATGATTCCCCCAAGAAGCTCTTTGACTTCATCGAAAAATATAATTACATATGGAAAAAGCACTCATTCTTGAGGCGACAGACAATCTCTGCTATGGCTAGAATCTATAAATCCTATCCCTCCAAAGTGAATAGTTGGATTTCTTCAGAAATTTCGGGAATAGATGTTAATTCCACAAGTGTGGCCCAACAAATCAAATTTTTTCGAAAGTCCGAAAATCCGGAAAATAAACTGTGGTTTTACCTCTTTCCGTCTTCATATGCTGGGAAAGAGAGGACTTATTCGATCCCTAGATTCTTAGTTCTTTGCTCGGTATTGAATTCGCCAAAACTTCGAAGTAAATCTGCAGTAGTATCTGGGATTGCCAATTGTATTAATGATCCATATTATAGAAAATGGATTAAACTCCAGTACAGGATATGAAACGAAATAAATGATGTACTAATATGGTACCTCAAAGATCATTCACTAGTTTTCTGTTACATTTTGTGCTCTATTTGTTAAGCAGAGACTTCAGCTTTTCTCTCACTATCTTCACTTGTTCAGGGTCATCAGCAACCATTTCATAGATCGCGACTATGCTTTCAAGCCTGTTATTTGGATTCTGTTTTTTCAGGACTCCCGTGAGCAGATCCCCTAGGATGCCTGACTCCATGAGGGCCTTGGTCGAGGCTTCCACTTTTGCTTTCACCTCTAGAGCTTCCTTTATGTCGAAAGGCATCCAGCAATTCCGACAGTACAGCGCATCGCTAGGATTCAGCTGATGACAACGTTGACACTCCTTGGGTCGATCCTCCTTGATTGTGTTCTCTTCCTTTATGGGTACACCGTAGGCCTTTAGGATCGCATTGTCCTGGTCCCTCAAGGAAAGATGAACGTAGGTCCTTGTTTGCTTTGATCCGTGAACCCATCCCATCTGAGACTCCAACGGAGCTTCGGTCACTTTGTTGGCTAGGATCGTTGCCCTCGTGTGTCTGAACAAGTGAGGATGGATTCTTCTCTTGATCCCAGCTCTCCTTACCGTCCTCCTTATGATCGCATATACATCAGAATGGAACAGCTGCTTTCCCATCGTGTTCTCTGAAAGTCCACAGAACAGGTAAGCTTCCCTGTTGTTCCTGTCAGGGTGATTGTCCAGCCAAGCTCTGAGGTAAGCAATGGAATTGCCGACTATTCGGATCTGTCTATATCCTGTCTTTCCGACAACCTTCAGGATCGCTCCATATTCATCGAACCCCACGTCCTTGATCCTCATGTTGAGCAGCTCTCCCAGTCGAGCACCTGAATCGTATAGCGTATGGAAGAGTGCCCTATCTCTCACATTGACACAAGCATTGACCAAAGCGCTCAATTCATCAGGTGTTATCAAGGACTCAGGCTTCATGTCGGTATGATTGACCTTTATCTTGATTCCGTCCAGGAAAGATGGATAGATTTTGTTGTCTCCTAGGTACCACTTATAGAACCTCTTGATCATTATGACATAAGTTTCCCTGGTATAGTCTGAATAATTAGAGTTAGCAAGCTTCTCAAGCACTCTTTCCATCGCCTTCTTGTCAGGCCTGAGGAACTTATCCGGTATCCATCTCGCAACTACCCTCAACCTCTGGACGTAGTTGATCCGCCGGATCTCCGAGATATTCTCCTTGATCTTCAGCTCATTCACGAATTTCTTGATGAGTGTCTTGATTTTCTCGTTGTATGGCTCCTTGTCAAGCATTTTTAGTTCATAATCAATGGTAAAATTGCCCAGAGTTGGCACAGAAGTACAACTCTTTTCCATACTAAAATGTTGCCAGAGTCATACTTATTGGCTAACGCCGTGGGGGAGATTTGAACTCCCGATCTCGTGAGAGAACCAGATCTCAAGTCTGGCGCGTTAGGCCGCTTCGCTACCACGGCTCAACCCTTTAATAACACGTTTGATATAGCCTTTTACCAATGGATTTTAGGGCAGTTTTGAGGAAGATAAAGGAGGATGAACGATACAAGAAAGCCAAGTCCGTAGCGGTACAGCTTCCTGAAGGAATGAAGAGGGGAATTGCAGATATTACCAGCGAATTCGTTGGCAAGGAGCTAATATTTGTCGGAGATCCTTTCTGGGGAGCTTGTGATATACCTCAGAGCGGCAACTGGGATCTCTTGATACAGTTCGGTCACAGCCCAATTCCCAACCTTGGATCGTTTTCAAACGTCATATTTGAGGAAATTCAGGAGAGTCTAGATTTTGATATCGAGCCTGAGAAGATACCCTTTAAGACCCTCGTTTTGACTTCGAATGTGACATATTCCAATCAACTCCCAATAATTAAAAATAAGTTAGAAGAACGTGGCATTCGGGTTGTTTTGAAGAAGGGAGATAACAGAGTATTCTACCCGGGACAGATTCTTGGGTGCAACATATCTACAGCGAGGGGTATCGAGGACAGCGTGCTCTTCGTGGGCGAAGGAATGTTCCACCCTCTCGGAATTGCGCTTGGCCTACCAGAAAAAAAGGTACTCGCGTTTAACCCAAAGACCGGTGAATACACAGACATGGAAGAGACAAAGAGAAAGTTTCTGGGACAGAGATACGGGGCGATTGACTTGGCATCCAGGGCCAAGAAGTTCGGCATAATAGTCTCGACCAAGATTGGCCAGACCAGATATTCCCTGGCTAGGGTAGCATTCAAACTTCTCCAGGAAGCTGGGAAATCTCCTTTCATTATAACTCTGGACCTGGTGAGAGAGGAAGAGTTGATGAACTTCCCCGCAGAGGTGTACGTAAACACTTCATGCCCCAGAGTTACAGTAGAAGATTACGGCTCTTTTTCCAGACCGGTAATAAGTTTTTATGAGCTTCAGATGGCGCTTGGACTCAAAGATAAAAGCAGATATATATTCGATGAAATTGTTATGACGGATGAGATTGGCAGTTCTAGTTTCCGGAAATGGGACTAACCTTCAGTCCATAATAGATGCCATAAGAGAGCGTTATATCCCAAAGGTTGAGATTTCTTTCGTGGTTAGTAGCAACTCCGATGCTTATGCCCTTAAGAGGGCAGAAGAAAACGGTCTACGAACAGTAGTAGTAGCGAAAAAGGAGTTGGTTTCTGTGTTGAAACCAATCTTTGAACGAGTGGATCTGGTCGTGCTTGCAGGATTCCTCTGGATTATTCCAGACGAACTGCTTAAGATCAAACCGATAATAAACGTTCACCCTTCACTCCTTCCACTGTTTGGAGGAAAGGGGATGTACGGCGCCAGGGTAAGCGGGGCAATAATTGCGAGCGGAATGAGGATCTCAGGTCCGACGGTGCATCTTGTGACAAATGACATAGATGGTGGACCAATCATAATGCAGAAATGCATGGAAGTGAGGGATGACGACACTCCAGAGTCTCTTCTGGAGAGAACGCATCCGCTAGAACATCAAATCCTTGTAGAAGCGATCAAACAGATGAGTGAAAAGAAATATAAAATAGTAGGGAAAAGAGTGATCTTTCCCTAGTTTAAGCCAGTTTTCTTCCGACAGATTTCTCGTAGTAAGCTATTGTCTGGGCCTTCTCCTGGTCCGTGTACCTTCTGTTGAACTTCTGCTCTTTGAGTGTCATACCGGTCTTCTCCTCATAAGCCTTCGGTTCCATGGAGAACCTTCTCTGGGTCGCATCTCTGTATAGCTCAGGAATAACGTTGAAGGCGCAGAATGGTACTACCTTCCCATCAGGCATCGCGTAGTGGATATCGCATCTCTCTACCCTGTCAACGTCATACGTGTATGGATCCATGAAGTGCATGAATCCTACGAACATTGAGTTGTAGTGGAATGCCTTCAGCCCGTGGTAATCTCCGCCAGTGAATGCTCCAAAGATCATTTCTCTCATCTTGAAGCCTTCCGGCGCGTGTTTCTCATCAACGAACGTGTTGAGCTTCCTAAGCAGTGTCGTCAGAGCAGATGCCTTCTTGAGAGCTTTGACTCTCGACTCGTTGATGTCCGTGGACAATTCATTGAGATATTCGAACAGTCCTTCTACGTCGATGAACTTTGTAACCGGGATGATAGACCCGTCTGGTTTCTTGAATATGTATGTCCCCATACCGCAAGCAAAGTGAATGCTCAGCCTGTAGGTTGGCTTTCCCTTCAGTGCCTCCACGAAGTTTGTGACCGCAGTCGTGCTAGGAACGGTAAAGAAATCTTCCCTTCCTATAGCCCCGTCCGTCTGCGCTTCAATCTTTTTGATGCAGCCCGGAATGGTGACTCTCTGTCTCTCCCTTAGCTTGTCTGGCATTCTTCCCACGAGAGATACAGGCTGGAAGTTAACGCTCCTTACTACGTCTAGATTTGATAGCCCGAATTTGATAATGTCTCCCAGTTCTCCATCGTTCACTCCGCCAATAACCGTCGGAACCAGAACTACTCCTACGTTTACCTTTCTGTAGGTATTGAGTGCCTCCGGTATTTCCCAGAAGTTCTTCGGGTTGGACCTTGGGGTCACACCATCGAAGCTGGTATAAATGACGTTTGATCCTGCATCGCGGCATTTCTGGATGAAGTCCACGTCCCTGGATGCCCTTATGCTGTTTGTGTTAAGCTGGACGTGCTCATATCCTTCTTCTCTTGCGATCTTAATGATTTCTGGAAGGTCATCCCTCATCGTTGGCTCCCCGCCCGTTAGCTGTACGGCGTTGGCGCCAACTGGCTTTTCGTTTCTCATTCTCCTCAGCATCATTCTGATCTGATCTTGAGTGGGTTCGTAGATCGGGTCATTCTCCTTTGCATAGAAGAAGCAGTACCAGCACGAAAGGTCGCACCTGTTCGTCAGTACCACGTTTCCCAATCCCGTGTGGCTCTTGTGTTTTACGCAAAGACCGCAGTGTGTCGGGCAGTTGATTTTCTCTGCGGCAAGGCTGATCTGGGGGTTCTCTAATTTGATCCCCTTGTCTAGCCACTTCTTTGCCTTCATGTACATGTCATAGTCTTCCCAATACTTCTCCTTCGTAACTCCGTGTTCCGAGCACTCCTTTATCATTCTGACTTCTCCGCCTTCAGCATAAACCAAGGCGGGAATTTTCATCCTGTCAAATTTGTTTTCCGCAACGCACTCTGGACACAGAGACGCGGTAACTCTTAAAGCGAGCATTCCGGGGTTAATCAGATGGCCGAACTTCTCGTAAACCTCATCCAAATTCTTCATCTTTGAGTTTGGACTGATTTCGAATTCCGGAGATAGTATGGATTCGAACGCTTGATCCATAGCTCTGCAAATCATGGGCCTATTAAAGAGCTTTTGTATTATCTATAACTAAGAAACGCGTAGTTGTATCTTTCCTAGCTAATAACTTAATTAATTTATTCAGTGTTAATTAAATTTCCCATGAACCGGCAATACGACCTGAAAGATTGGAACTAGGTCGGTCGGCATTGTGCGTATAACAGTATCGCCAGATGAAACGCACCAAACACAGATCGCAAGCATTTTGACTTGGGTTTACGCTTCCCAAAATTAAAGGTAAATTAGCGGGAAAGGGGGATAAAATATAATATAAACATATTGAAATATAAGATGACGATGTTATATAGTGGAAATAAGAAAGATTCAGAAAACGGGCGGAAGTACGCTGGTTGTATCCCTACCCAAGGTGTGGTGTCAAAACTTTGACCTGAAGGTTGGATCCAAAGTGATGCTCAACTACAACGAGAAGGGAGGAATCATGATGGAGCCATTTGACAGGACCCAGAGCTCTTTAGCAGCCATTGTTGATATAAAACGGAGCTCGGATATGGAGAACGAGCTAAGGATGCTGATATCAAAGTACATTCAGGGAGTAAAGAAGATCAACATACGGTCAGAGGACAAGAAGGCAATGGATGACGTGATCAGGAGATTCCTTGAGTACACCATCGGGTTCGAGATAGTCGACGAGAAGGAGAACGAAGCGATCTTGGAGGACCTCATATCAATGCCCATGCTGACATTTGAGAAGGGGATGAGGAGGATGGTCACTCTCGTAAGGAGCATAGTCACTGAATCAATAAGTGAAGAAAAGATACCGATCGAATACGTGCTTCAGAAGGAGAACGAGGTCGACAAGTTCAACATCTACATACAGAGACTCTTTAGCCAGAGTCTGAAAGATTATTCGGTGCTGCAATTGAACAAGATATCTTCTTCGGAAGCCCTCTCATACCTGCTGATCACAAGAATCCTAGAGAGGATTGCAGACCACGGAGTCAGGATATACACTCTCCTTGGAGAAAAGAAATTGAAGAACGCGGAGATAAACAACTACATAAGGGCTGCAACGGACATAATGGGGAGATCGATGGAATACTTCTTCAAGAAAGACGTCCGCAGCGCAAATCTTGAGATTTCAAAGAAGGAATACTTCAAGAACGAGAGGGATGCGATCAACCGCACTCTGAGAGACACTTCGGAGGGTATAGTTCTTGCGGAAATACTCGAGGATGCGGAGAGAATAGCCCTGTATTCAACAGATATATGCGAACTGATAATGGATTATTTCGAGTGAAAATCGGACGGGAAAGATTGAAGAGATTAAAGAAATGGTTGGTGATAGAGGTCGATAGAGATGAGTGAGTTGTTCAAAGAAGGAGAATCGAATCCAGCTGTGCTCAGAAAACTCGTGTCAAAAGGAATCGTAGTCGCGCCAGGAGTCTTCAACGGCATCAGTGCAGTCATTGCAGAGAGACACGGATTCAATGCGCTTTACCTATCAGGTTCAGGAGTAGCGGGAGCTATGGGTCTTCCGGATCTCTCCCTCACGACCCTGAGTGAGGTCGTCGAGGAGGTCAGGAGAATAAAGCTCGTCAGCAAGCTTCCTCTGATAGTCGATGTAGACACAGGGTTTGGAGAGGTCTTGAACGTCGAAAGGACCATAAGAGAGATGGAAAGATCAGGAGCATCCGCCGTCCACATGGAAGATCAGGTACTGCCAAAGAAGTGCGGTCACCTAGAAGGAAAGAAACTGATTGCACCATATGAGATGGTTGAGAAGATTGAAGCCGCAACCAAATCGAAGTCAAACAAAGATTTCATGGTAATCGCTAGGACAGATGCGAGAAGTGTGGAAGGGATAGACGGTGCAATTAGCAGGGCCAAACTCTATCTGAAAGCGGGAGCAGATGGAATATTTCCTGAAGCGCTGGAGACGAAAGAGGAGTTCAGGGAATTTTCCCAGAAAGTTGGGGGCGTATTGCTAGCAAACATGACCGAATTCGGGAAGAGTCCACTTCTCAGCGCAAGAGAGCTAGAAGAACTCGGGTACAGTATCGTCATATTCCCTCTGACTGCATTCAGAGGAGCTCTCAAGAAAATAGACGAGATGTATTCGAACCTGTCCAAGAAAGGTTCACAGAAAAATTTCTTGAATGAAATCATGACCAGAAAAGAGTACTACGACGTGATAAACTACTCTTCATTTGAAGACGAGGACAAGAAGTTAAGACAGAAATCTAAAGAAGTAATGCGGTGATTAGGCTCCGGGGCCGGTAGATCAGCGGAAGATCGCTTGCTTCGCAAGCAAGAGGCCTCGGGTTCAAATCCCGACCGGTCCATACCAGAATAGGTTCAGATCCGTATCTCATATATTTTTCATGGGACATCAGGCGTGCTTCGAACACATAGTGCCTGGTATTGAAACCCGCCTTACTAAGAATCATCTCTCCAGTATTTCCAAGCTCGTAACCTATACGCGGGAAGGTGCTCCCTTTCTTATGAGTCTTGCAATCAGTTGTCCTACCGATGCAATGAGCACAACAAGGAATATTGTGCCAAGACATGCATAAAGGATCAGGGAAACACCTTTCAGTGGAGCAAAGTAGTGGGAAAGGGAAATCGTGCCTAGGACAAAAGCGGCTGTAGGGAAGACATAACTCCACCACCCTATATGAAATCTAAGTCCCAAATGTATGTATCGTCCAAGAAGCAA
>JAJYMI010000048.1 GCA_021787125.1 Thermoplasmata archaeon
TCAAGAAATATGTTGAGAAGGATAAACGAATCTTGAAACTCACATCTCCTGTCAGGGATATAGACATAGTCGGTGGGAAACTGAAACACAACGATAGCGATCTCTTCAGCAAGAAGCTCCTTGTTTTACTGAAAACGAAGAGGAGGGATGCAATAAAGAAACCTCTCAGGGAAGCAAGAAAGTTATCGAAAAGGACTGTCCCCATCATAAAAAATATGAGCATGGTAGGGCTAGACAGATCAATAGAGATGGAAATTTCAACAATCAGGAAGGAGATTGAAAACTATCTCCGATCTGCCGCTTCCAGCGATGAGAATTTAGATGAACTGCACTCACTAAGAAAATCGATAAAGAAACTCAGATACATCCTCGAGCTTTTGCCAGATACCAGGAGCAGAAAGAGAGAGATATCAAGGCTTGCGAACTGGCAGGACATCTCAGGGGATATTCTGGAAGATCACGTCTTTGAGACCTACCTCAAATCCCTTGATCCCACAGAGTTTTCAGAGCTTTCGATATTAGAGACGAGAGAGTCCTGGAAAGCGAAGTATCGACTTATTCTTGGTTGGCAAGAGAATCTGGACAGCTTAGACAAACCACTTTGAACCCCCTTCTGAGAAAATTAAATAGCGTAACCTCTATGTATTCCAGTTGACAAATCAGGAGCCAAAGACGCCGAGGAAACCGAAGCTTCCGTCAGTGAAACTCTCGCGGTACTATATAATTGGATTAGTAATAATGCTCTTTGGTCTTATTGTGAGTTTCTTGGGGTCAGCAGTTGTGGGTCTAATCATCCTCGTAATAGGTTTTGGTATAGGAATTACTGGCAAAATTTACTCAAAAAGAGGTTCTACCAGACCTACTTCAACGAATCTAGTAGAAACACCAATAGAGAGATCTGATGCCCCAAAACAAGAAGTTGTAGACCATCCCTTGATCACGATACGGTGCAGGAACTGTGGAACCACATTCGCGGATACGTCCATCAAGTGCCCCAACTGTGGAGCGGGGCACAGTTAGTCCTCAAAAGGAAATCAAACCCATAAAACGGCCTTGAGGTAAGAATTCCGGGATGCACTCGCGTACTCTGTTCCGTTATTTGAAGTCGCACCGCATAATGATGAGTCATTACCTGACGCGATCAGTCATACCTTTTGGCACTCCAAAAGACGTGAAGTCTCAGGTGCCTCGTAATCCCGTGACCAGTATATGTCATTGGTGCTCTGATAATGGATCTTCCAATTCTTGAACAGACATAAAGTTTCCGTTCCCATCATGGAAGGAACTTTCAAACTGACTTCCATGACTTCGATGGATACAACCTACAATGGAGTGAGCGTTTCTTCGCTCGGAATATTGACGGTCTTCTAAGATGCACGTCCACTGTGATTACATTCCCCTGACCCAATTCCTGTACCGCCTATAGACTCCCTTTTTGAACCCTGTTAGGCACGGGCTTGTCGGGATTTGAACCCGAATTAGAAGCTCCGGAGGCTTCTGTGCTATCCAGGTTACACTACAAGCCCTTTGGGATATTTGCGTAAAAGACTTTACTATTAAAAAGATGAGGTCCAGATGTCAATGGATTTAATGAAGCTTAGAAAGGAGATTTTTAACGAATTAGGTCTGAATTCGACCAATTCAGGTGTTTATGCTGCAGAGTGGGTCAAGCATCCATCAGGAAAGAAAGTCGTGTCTGTTAGTCCGATAGATGGGAAGGACATCGCCACGATTCTTGCCGGATCAAAGGATGACTTCGAAATGATTGTAAGGAAGACAGAGAAGGCTCAAAATGATTGGCTGAAGCTGACTCCGCCTCAACGGGGAGAGCTCATTCGGCTGATAGGCAATGAACTTCGTAAGCAAAAGGAGAACCTTGGAAAGATAGTATCCCTGGAGACCGGAAAGACTACTGTCGAAGGAGAGGGCGAAATCCAGGAAATGATCGATATAGCTGATTTTGCGGTAGGTCTCTCAAGGCAACTTCACGGAATTCAAATGGCCAGCGAGAGGTTTGAACATCGGATGTACGAGCAGTACCTTCCCTTGGGCCTTATAGGCGTGATAACTTCCTTTAATTTCCCCTCGTCGGTGTGGTCTTGGAACTCCTTCATAGCTGCTGTGGTCGGAGATGCTGTGGTGTGGAAACCCTCCTCAAAGGCAATTCTCACCGCAATATCGGTAATGAAGATTGTCACTAAGGTGATCAAGGAAAACAAGTATCCCGAGATATTTGCACTGGTAATTGGAAGCGGCGCGGAGATAGGAAATCTGATGTCCGCTGATCCCAGAATCAAGTTGATTTCCTTCACCGGTTCGGTAAAATCTGGAAGAGTCGTCTCTGAAACTGTAGCAAGAAGATTTGGTAAGACTATCCTGGAACTAGGAGGAAACAATGGCTCGATAGTATCCTCCAAGGCGAATCTGAATCTCTCCCTAAAGGGAGTGGCTTTCGGTGCCATGGCGACTGCGGGTCAGAGGTGCACCACCACCAGAAGGATCATAGTCGAAGAGAAAATATACAAAGAATTCACGACACGATTGAAGAATATTTACACCGATGTGAAGGTTGGTAACCCTCGAGAAGAAGGGATTCTGGTAGGTCCGCTGATAGATGGGGATGCCGTAAAGAACTTCACCAGGGCGGTTGATAGAGCGAAGATGGAGGGTGGAAAACTGCTGGCAGGAGGAAAGACAGCCACTATCAGGGGGCTAAAGGGAGGATTCTATGTCCAACCAACGGTTATAGAGATGCCTAAGGTGACGCCAATAACCTGTGAAGAAACCTTCGCACCTATCTTGTACGTGTTCAGGTACAAGACTCTCGAGGAAGCCATCAAGATCCACAATGCTGTTCCTCAAGGACTCTCATCTAGCATCTTCACCAACGACCTGATGGAGGAGGAGAAGTTCCTGTCGGCACTCGGCAGCGACTGTGGCCTAGCTAACGTGAACACAGCCACCGCTGGGGCAGAGATAGGGGGAGCCTTTGGTGGAGAAAAGGACACGGGTGGCGGAAGAGAGAGCGGAAGCGATGCCTGGAAGATCTACGCGAGAAGGCAGACGGTAACGATCAACTGGGGAAAGGACATTCCTCTCGCTCAGGGAGTCAGATTCGAAGTCTGATTAGCAGTAGTTCTTCTACTCTTTTTCTTTTCTTGTTTTTCAAACTAAGGAAGTTTGATTATCAGAGGTTGCATACTCAAAGGTGAAAGGTCGAATTCAGACTGATCCTATCGATGTTTCGTATCCGTTCAAGGATAGTAATCTCAATATTGGCTCAATTGTGACGTTCCGGGGAATTGTGAGAGACACGGAATCATCGAGAGCACTGAGGCACCTCTTTTACGACGCGGACGAAGGATTGGCTTCGGAAGAGATTAACAAGGTACTAGAAGAGGCCGTAAGCAGATACAAACTGATCGACGCCATTGCGGTTCACAGGATAGGAGTGGTAAAACCAGGCGAGACGTCCCTATTTGTCGCCGTTGGTTCCACTCACAGGAAGGAAGGTTTTGAGGCGTGCAGCTACATTGTAGACTCAATAAAGGAACGACTGCCTATCTGGAAAAAAGATCACTTTGTTGATGGAACAGAGTCGTGGCACTGATTCTTTTTGTGCTACGGACTTCACAAAGTTTTGATACATGTTTCGGTTTGAGGCTACAATGCTTTACGACTATTTCGGCCGACCCCTGAATAGTCTCAGGATTCAAGTAAATGCCTCGTGCAACTTCAAGTGCTTTTTCTGTCACATGGAGGGGACAGACGAAAATACCGTTACCCTGAGCCCAGAGGAGATAGAGAGAGCTGTGGCGGTGGCTGCGAAGAATGGGGTAAACAGAGTGAAGTTCACCGGTGGGGAACCGCTGTTGAGGAAAGACCTTGAAGAGATAATCTCCAGAACCAGGAAGCACATCGCGGGTGATATTTCACTCACGACCAATGCATATTTCTTGAAGCAGAGGGTCAGTGCTTTGCACACTGCAGGACTGAACAGGATCAATATTTCAATGCACTCCATAGAGAGTGACAGATTCATCGATATCACGAGGGTTGACGCGCTTGGAATAGTGGAAGAGGGAATAGACGCAGCATTAGAAGCTGGTCTTTCACCCATAAAGATCAACTTCGTTGTGCTGAGGGGAGTCAACGAACACCAGATTGACTCGATGGTAGACTTCGCAGCTGGCAAAGGAGCAATACTTCAGCTGATAGAGTACGAGACAGACCGGAAAGGAGAGGAATCGGAGAGCTTCAGGCGATACCACTACGACTTGCGCATAATAGAGAATAGACTAGCTAAGTACGCGAAGTCTGTGGAATACAACTCTCTGCACAACAGAAAGAAGATGCACATCACCTCTTCCAAGGGAAGAGATGCTGTTGTTGAATTTGTGAGACCACAAAGAAATGCTGATTTCTGCAACCACTGCACGAGGCTCAGGATAACGTCGAAAGGAGAATTCCAGACATGCCTGAACCGGAACGATCAGTTCTTCGCCTTCAGGGGAAAAGACGAAGAAGGAGTCTTTGATTCATTCAAGAACGCGGTGCACGCCAGAGTGCCGTACTGGAGAGAGACTGATGAAAGTTCATATTAGATACTATGCCAAGTACGTAGACTATACTGGAACCAAGATAGAAGACATGGAGGTCGAAAGGATGACGATAGCAGAACTTCTGGATGTGATAAAGCTAAAGCACTCGAGATTGCGGGAAGATAAGACGTCGCTCGTCGCACTCAATAGCAGATTCGTGAACGAAGGGATGATTATTTCGGATGGAGATACCGTATCCATATTTCCGCCCGTAAGCGGAGGATAACTTATTACTCGCTCAGGTATAGCATCGCATGGAAGTGGAGAGATATCTCAGCCAGGTCGCGGTAAGAGAGATATTCCCATCGGGCCAGAAAATCATTGAGTCTTCATCAATTGTAGTTGTGGGAATGGGAGGAACGGGCTCGGCAATTGCAGAAATGATGGCGAGAATGGGGATAAGGAAAATAACCATCGTGGACGATGACACCATTGAGGTCAGCAACCTCAACAGACAGGCCCTGTACAAGGAGAACGACATAGGACTCAAGAAGGTGGACGTTGCCAAGGTGGAGCTTCTAAAGATAAACAATGATGTCGAAGTGAACGCGATCGACCAGAGACTGACCCACTACAATGCGGAGGAGATTCTCTCTGAAGGGGACATCATTCTCGACGGGACGGATAATTATAACGCCAGAGGCGTCATGAATGGCGCATCGTTCAAACTAAAGAAACCCTGGATATTCACCGCGGTAGAGGGAACAGTAGGTTACGTCAAGGCCATCATTCCGGGTAAGACTTCGTGTCTCTCCTGTTTCGGATATCCGGATCAGGGAGAGGGAATCTCTTGCACAGTTCAGGGAGTGATCCCAAGTGCGGTAAGAGCCATATCTTCTCTCGCTGTGACTGTAGCTCTTAAGGTCCTAATGGAAAGGGAGTCTAGCGGTGATTTGGTTTACATGGACGTATGGAAACCGACCCTGGAGACACTCCCTATTCCAAGAAATGAGGGTTGCAAAGTGTGTGGGGAAAACAAATTTGCTCGAGGATAGCTGCTACTAATCCAGAAGGTTGAAATTAGGAAACAGGATTGTGCATTTGGTTCGCGAAACTCAACTATAATTTAATATTCTTTCTAATCATTGGGAATTGATGGTGGATCTTAACCTTGGGCCTTACGTTCAGGATCAGATGAAACAGGCGGAAACGCTTCAGAAACAACTCGAGACACTGCTAGCGCAGCAGTATCAGTACGAAGTAAAATCCAGAGAGGACAAAAAGACGCTGGAGTACCTAAACAAGTCCAAGCAAGATGACGAAATATACAGAGGAGTGGGTACGATACTTGTCAAGGTGAGAGAAGTCGATTCCTTCAAGAAAGAAATTGAAGAGGATGTCGAAATCTCAGAGATGAGACTAAAGACAATCAGGGAACAGGTTAACCAGCTGAATGCCAAGTTGAAAACCATAACTGACGAAATCAACAAGCTTTACCAGAAAGGGAACGCAAAGAATTAGGGATATCTTTCCATAATCATAGCGTCACCGAGGCTGTAAAAATAATACTTCTGTTGGATAGCTTCTCTGTAAGCTGCCTTCATCCTATCTTCTCCTCCGAAGGCGTAGACAAGAGAAAGCAGTGAACTCCTTGGAATATGGAAATTCGTTATCAGGTGCGTTACGGGTGAGTTAAACTTCCAGCCCGGATAAATGAATATCCTGGTGAATCCACTGTACGGACTCAGTTTCCCTGGATAGGAAGCAGTCTCTAGGGCCCGCATAACTGTCGTCCCGACCGCGACCACCTTCCCTCTTGCACTCTCCGCCTCAGAGACCAGATCCTCAGTCACCTCTATCTCCTCCTCGTCGACGATGTGTTTTCTGATGCAGTCATCCTTTATCTCCTTGTAAGTGCCGTACCCGACTTCAAGAAGCACATATTTTACTTTGACTCCCTTGTTGCTCAGAGATTGTATCATCTCCCTGCTGAAGTGAAGACTAGCCGTAGGAGCTGCGACAGAACCCGTCTGTGTTCCAATTTCGTTCTGGTAATACACGTAATCCTCCTTCTTCTTGATGTATGGAGGAAGCGGAAGGTGACCGATGCTCTCTATGAAATTCCAGTCAAACTCCCCCTCTATTATCCTGAATCCATCCGCGTCAGAACTGACTCTAGCTCTCTTATTTCCTACTTCAAACATCTCTCCGTCCTTTATCCTTCCCTTTATCAAGGCTATAAATCCATTATCTTTCTTTCTCAGGAAATTAATCTCGAGCTTCCCTCCTGTAGGCTTGCTTCCGACCACTAATGACTTTCTGACTCTTGTCTTGTTGAGCACAATTAGGTCGTCCTTTTCCAGACGACTTGAAATCTCCGGGAACATCGAGTGGACTATTCTCTCTCCTTCCAGAATCATCAGTCTACAATCTGTCCGGACTTCAGGCGGCACCTGTCTTATGAGCTCCTTCGGTAGATCGAAACTGTAGTTTGTGAGAGAGTAATCTGTCACCATTACCTGATAGTACGATCAATAAAAGTTTATCATGATTTTAAGTACCTTTATGACAATTCTGTGAATATCCCTTTACTGATGAACGATAGCTTCGTTCTAAGCAAAAATAATAATGGTCGACAAAATAATCCTCGGGGCTCGTGGTCTAGTGGTTATGACATCGCTCTCACACAGCGAAGGCCGCCGGTTCAAATCCGGCCGGGCCCACTTAAGAATTCTGCGTTTCCTTCCCCCTCACCTAGTCTTGCAAAAAGTGAAAGTGCGATTATAATAGTAGCTTTTTGGAAAAATTAACCACATTATATAAGTACCTCACGCTATGGTCCTATACGTACTCGGTAGCACAAATAATGACACAGTATTTTCATGTAAATCCCTGAATAATAGAGGACTTTTTCATAACTGTTATATTGGTTCGTTTCACTAATGGAGTCGTGATTAAAAATTCTGTAATTTTGTTTACAGCCAATACGGGGTTCTTCTTTCAGGCATTAGGCATAGTCTATATGTTTTTCTGGCATCCCAACGGATATTTTGACGAAATTTCTCCTCCGCCCTGGTTGTTGTTAATTTTCATTGGATTTATCATTCTAACTATAGCAGTTTTGTTTGAAGTTGTAGAACGCGTTTCAACGAGGTCAAAGATGAGCGAAGTATGAAGACTTCTCTGTTTAAGTAGATATTATGTGTCACATGTAATTGAATCTGTCAGCGATTTGTTACTGCAGGTAATTTGATTGCTTCACTGAGTATCTACCCAACTTCATAAGAGGACCTTGTAGTGAATGTTCTCGTAGTCGAACGTCACTACTATTGGTGATGTCACGTTCACTTCAGCAAAATTCTGATTGTGGCTGGACGTCAGAGTTGGATTTGCGTTATAGAACATGATATAGTAAAACTGAGGAGAAGGAAGGTAGGTGGAAGGGGCTGCAAGGTTGACGGATATGTTCTCTCCTGTGGTGTTCCCACTCGACCATAGATGATATGATGGATTCGTGACCAATGAATTGTACAGAGACACGGATCCGTACTGGTTCTGATTCATCATTAGGAAAAATATGCTTTCGTTCGATTCGAAAGTCCCGTTTATATGAATGTCTGTAGAGTTAGAGTATAGTGGAAACTCCCAGTAATAGGACCCCTTTCCTGGTATCAGTAAGAGCCCTGGTTTCATAAGAGTATGCGATTCTGGTGTGAGAGTGGTGTAAGATGTATACGGGACTCTGGACATTACGAAGATTGTGATGATAATCACGACGGCAAGTATGATAGCAACTGTCAGTCCATTCCGAGGCTCTCTTCTAAAGATACTCCTACTATCCGTTTGGAGCCCCTGATTCTGCCTCACGTGTGTCGAATTTAATTGAGGTATTTTATCTTTAGTGGATACCAAACGGAGTTTGACTTGCTCTATTTGAGCGCCACTTAGGGTAAGAGAAAGAGTTTTCTTTGTTGTTCATCAAAGTTGTTCAGAGGCAAGCGTTTGGAGTGGAAGGACGTGACCCTACGAAATCAAAGATTTCGGTAACTGGGGTGGCTGTCTAGCTTTATCGGAATGTAACTTCGCGTCCATTACGTATGTGCCAAGAAAGTTGACAAGCAGGTGAGGTCAAATTGAGAGATTGATTGTGGTTGCGTTGATAACAATGGACTATGTAATCATCAGACACAATGCGCAATTTTATTGCCTGGTACTGGTATTTTCCATTAGGTAGATGGATGTTTAGCCTTTTGTTTCCCAGTACGCTGGTGCTGGTCTTCCCTTTTCTAGCAGGCGAAGGGGTTTGCGCCTGGACTCTTGCTAGCAATGTCGAAATTCGGTGCTATTTGAAACACTTTGAAAGTGATCACAGTGGATCCAATCGCAGTAAGTTACCTCTTGATCTTACGTGTGGTCCTTAGAAGGAGGGAAGGCCGAAGGGAAGAAAGCGACCTGAGCTTCGACAGCTGAAATATCGTTTGAATTCGCGTGAGCCCAATCAGGGAACGTGTTAGATATTTGTACCAAACATGCTTTATACGGATTATCATAGAACAGAATATGGGTAGACCATTAGGAGTGGCTGTTCTGGCGATAATAGCCTCCCTTATAGGACTGGTAGAGATACTGCGCGCGTTTCTTACCTTTGGTTCGCCGCTCGCTGACTTTCTATTTAGCTTTCACTTTCCTGGTGCTTTTGCATTCCCGTTCTACCTCATTATGGGGTTAATCTGGCTGTTCATTGGGTATTCTTTCTGGGAAGGTGCTGAAATTGGGCTGGTACTTGGCATAATCATGGCAACTCTTATAGCCGTCATAGATTATCCGGTGGGAACCATATTTGGCGGAGTAGTTCTCCTCTATCTAATAGTACCCAAGGGCGTCAGACACTGGTTTAGTAAACCCGGGATCAGAAAGTGGATGGAAGCGTAACCCACTTTCAATATTTTCTTGATGATCTAAACAGACCTGAGCCTTCCTCTCCTAATTTCTATGAGCAAAGAGATAGACTCCCACTCCGAATACCGCGAACAGCGGAATGAGCCACAGGTCAAAGTACCACGAATTTGATGTCCTGAAGGCGGCCTCTCCAAACCAGAATGCGGAGAATGAAAGGAGAAGTGCCGACACGACTACTTTCATATTTGCCTGCTTTATCTTTCTGACCTGTGATTTCAGTGCGATCGTGCCTATCACAACTATCAGAAGGCCGATTATCATTCCATATAGTGCTGAATTGAAGTTATTGGGTATAAGGGCGACTAGAACAATCGCTGCTTCAAATGCTTCTACAAGGCCAACTGTGAAGCCGGTGTAGAAGACCCCCTTTTCAATGCTCTCCTCCTTTGGACCGACCGAGTTTCTTGATCTCACTACGGCCCTTCTCGCACTGCGTGCCAGTCTTAGACCGAAATACAGCAGGAGAACGCCGGCAACAAGTCTCACTATCAGAATGGGAAGTCTCGCTATTTCCTGCCCCACCGCAAAGGTGATCACAAAGACTATGAGGACGCCAAGTGCCACGTAGAGAAATGCCTTATTCCCTCCTTCGGCTGAGATTGCAAGGCCGACAGCAGAAGCCTCAGATATTTCCAGAAGGGTGATTCCCATCGCAGCTAGAAATATACCGGGATCCAAAGATACCATTTGACCGCATCCCTCTTCGATATTTATTTTTTTATTGTAGAACACAATTTGGTATTGGAGAATGGCACTCAAGAGTGGAACGATAGGTTACTTAGAGCTTGTTGTGACTTCGATCATCTGGGGAGTGACCTATGTTCTTATGAAATATGCCTTGGCTTTCCTCGATCCCCAACAGATAGCGTTTTCAAGATTCTTGATAGCGGGGATCGTTTTCACTCCCTTGCTATTTGTATGGAAAGAGAGATTCAACAGAAGAGAGATCGCGACCATGATCGTTCTGGCTCTTACTGGAGTCCTCCTTTACCAGCTGCTGTTCATCTGGGGTGAGAATGGGTTGACTGCTGGGAATGCAAGTTTTATAGTTTCTTTTGAGCCCATTTTTATAGCTGTGCTGGGTATATCACTTAAGAGAGATCAATTACGATGGACTGTCATCTTAGGACTAGTCATTTCTACGATTGGGATGGTGATCCTGCTCAAGCCGACGAGTCTTCCTAGGTCAGAATTGTTTTCGGCGGTACTAGTGCTCTTGAGTGCGCTGTCCTGGGGAATATTCACCATCGTCGGGAAAGACCTGCTGGCTAAGCACAATCCGTTGAGCGTCACGGGATATGTTTCATTGATAGGGTTGGCTATGCTCCTACCATTCGTAAACTCTGGTGTAATTTCTTTGTTCCTTATCAGGAATATCTATCTGATAATCTCTCTCCTATTCATCGGTATCTTCGCGACATTCATAGGGTACCTGTTGTGGTTTGATGGTCTAAAGAAGGTCTTGCCAGTGACCGCTGGAACCACCCTTTACATTACACCCTTCGTGACTGTAATCTTTGCCACCATCCTGATCTCAGAACCCATCAGTTTGACGACTATCGTAGGAGGAACGGTCATTCTTGCAGGGCTGGGGGTCACGGGATTGAAGAGTAAGTAGCTCAACTGACTCAGAACCTGAATGCAAAAAGGTCCTTCGACCTTCAGCAGACTCTTCCCAGACCCATCACGGAGTCTTCAAGCCATTCCCCGTCAATACCAGGACGTTTTCTCCCACAAAACGACCCTTGTCGAAAGCGCCAAGAACCGTCGCAGAACTGTACTCGACGTAAAGTCCCTTCATCGCCAGTGCCGATCGGGCTCGTTCAATCTCTTCATCGGAGACCGTAATGCATCTGCCATAGCTCTTCAATTTATCGACCATTAGATCCATGAGCGCTGGTTCCCTTGATACCAGCGCATCGGCAACTGATGTCATAGTGTTACTCTTGTCATACTCAAACCCGTTCAACGAAGCGCAAATTGGACAGACCGCCTCTGTTTGTACCCCTATAATCTCGGGGACATCTGTCGATTCTCCAGAATCTCTAAGATGTTCAAACCCTGATACAAGACCCAACAAAAGACTCCCTGCGGAAACAGGAACAAATATTCTCGTAGGAATCCTGTGGTTTGACTGCCTGAATATCTCATAGCTCAGCTGCCTCAAACCATCCCTGAACTCTGGATTCAACACGTGACTAGCATAAAATCCCGAATGATTGAGCGCCGCTTCCGCTACATCTTTCCTTGAACCGGGTATGAGGTTCACGTTTGCACCGTAAGCCCTAATCTGATTGATTTTTCCCGGCTTGGTGTTTTCTGGGACGAATATATTCACCTTGAAACCAGCTGCACTTCCGTATGCGCTGATTGAAGCACCTGCGTTTCCAGACGAGTCCTCATTGATCTCTGAACCTTTTTCAAGATGGGAGGTGAGACTAGAAATCAGGGTCTTGCTTCCTCTGTCCTTATAGGAGAAAGTTGGTTGAACATAATCCAATTTGAATTTTTTTCCTTCGCTTTTGACCATGGGCGTTTCCACTTCTCCCAGATCAATGACTCTATCCAGATAC
>JAJYMI010000035.1 GCA_021787125.1 Thermoplasmata archaeon
TGTAGAGCACAGAACCCATTATCATCCCATTCCACAGTCCAATCCTGCTGACCAGACGATAGATAGGCAGCTGGAATGCCGCGACCGCGATCCCATTTACAAAATAGATCAGACCTATTGCTGCGGAACTTAGACCCTCAAAGTGGTTTGCGTAAATGGAGAGTGTGACGGAGAACTGGGACACAACCACGAACAATAATGCTATGCCTATCCCGAACAGGTACAATTCTCTCTGTACCTTCCTGAACGAGAATTTTGCCGCCTGTCCTTCAACATTCTTCTTGTCTTTCAAGTAAAATATGTACAGCGGGAGCGAAACTATCGTGCTTATTGCGGCTGTCAGATATATGTACGGATAGCCAATGGTACTAGCGATTATTCCTGCCATAGCGGGTCCAAAAGCCCAGCCTAGATTAGATGCCACCCTCATGTACGAGAAACCTGCCAGTGGCACGTCGCTGCTTAAAGACAGAAGGGCGCTGAGGGAAGGCATGAGCAGAGAGCCCACGGCCTGGTTGAGTATGAACAATCCCACGAACAGCAAAGGTATAGGAAACTCGATTGAAATGTAGAATAGGAGAAAGAGCGTAACAAAATAGGCAGATGCGAAAGTTATGATAACTCTCTTGAAGCCATACACATCCCCCAATCTTCCTCCATAGATCTGAACTACACCTCCCAGGATTGCGTTTATTGCGAAAATGAGACCCACGAGCAGCAGGGAGATGTGAAGCACATTGTTCATAAAGAGGGGGGTGAAACTCCACACTCCTCCTGTCCCGAAAGTCCTTATCGCAGACCCGATGGATATTACAAAAACGTTCCGTCTATCCGTACCAAAATCCCTCTCTACAAGAGCGGCTTACCGTCCATGTCTGCTGGAATATCGCAGTTGAACAATTTCAGAATTGTTGGAGCGAGATCGTAGATGCTTGGACTTATCTCCTTGGGAGCGATTCCCGGCCCAACCAATCCGAAAATTCCCTTAATCCTGTGATGGCCTACCTGTGGCAGCCTATAACCCCAGCCCTCTTCTGGTATATCCGAAGCCCATACGTGTCCGGAGAGTGGAAGTCTCTGGTGATATAACTCGTTTGAAATTGCAACCATGTCTGGGCCGTCTGAGACGTAAGGTCCCCAGTATACCTCTCGTCCTCGAAGGACGTTCTTTATGACATTCTTCCCTGTTTTGGATCTGAGAGCCAGTAATCTCTTTGCTACGTCATCGAGAATATTCTCTTTCTCTTCGGCATAGAGTGGATTGACGTACAACATTCCCTCATCTAGGGCTACGACTCTGCTCTCTTTCCAATTTATTCTCGCTTCGGGATAAGATTCCATCGAACTATCGAACGCCCTGATCCTTTTAACAATCCTGTTCTGGACGCTGTTAGGAAGCTTTCTGACCATCTTGTCTAGTCTCAGTTTCGTCCCTACGTTCACAACCGATTCCCTCGAAACCCCCCTTGTCTCGTTCTCCTTAAGGGATAGGAAACCTTCGTGTGCTAGGAATTCGTTTGTATAGAATTCGTCTTCAATTGGACCATTACCATGGTCGCTCATCAGGAATGTGTATCCGTCCTTGTTCTCTTTGAGTATTCTCTGTATCCCCTCGTCATTTGCCTTGAAGTTTCTGTACATAACGTGGTCGTTGTTCCACATGAAGTGGGCAACGTGATCGTTCATTTCTACTGATAGATGGATTAGATCTGAATCCCACAGCATTTCCGCCATATCAAACCTAGACCTGATCTCTTCCTCGAGGCCACTCATAGTGGTCTCAGGATCCTGATTTCTTGTGAAAAGATGGACGCTTTCCTTTACAAAGGATGAAGGTATAGTTTTCTCAAACTCTGCTGGATAAGTCCAAGGTCCATCTCCGTGGTTAAACCCTGAAATGATAACGCCATTCACCTTGTCGGGAGGATAGGTAGAAGGCATGTCTATGATGGATACCTTGTGTCCGTTCGCTGACAGTATATCCCAGTAATCTTCTCCATGAAAACTAAGCGAGTTGAGGCTCCTAAACTTGAGCTCCTTCCAATCGATTTTAGACCAGTGAAACACCCCAGTCTTACCAGGATTTTTTCCTATAGAGTAGGATTTCCACGCTGGTTGTGTAAGGTATGGAATTGTTGAAAATAAAGGACCGTGTAACCCACCCTTCAAGAATTGTGCGTACCCAGGCAGCTCTCCCCTGTTGATATAGGGCAATAACGGATCCCAACTCGCACCGTCCAGCCCGATAACAACGACCTTCATTTACTCTCATCAACGCTTCTCATATAAATCTATCAACTGCGTATAATTGCATCCAGGAGAGCTATGGGCTTCAGGGCAGTCTCGATTATGTGAAAAGGATGTTTTATCCTTCCACCAGTTTTCATTTTCAGTCTCTCACCGAGCGCCCTGTTCTTCATAAAGACCTGTGCTGCTGACCGGAGATATGCATATCTCTTCTTGGTCAGTTTGAAATAAGAATCAAATTCAGAGTGATCGTGATATATTGTTGCGTCTGAGACAAATTTCCCTATGAACCCAGAGTTCAACGCCCTCATGTTGACATCATAGTCTTCGCTATATGGAATGGAAGTATCAAATCCACCAAGTTTTTCAAAAATTGTGCGTCGCCACATCGAATTTCCAAGTGGCAAGAAGGCAATGCTCGAAGGCACCTGGTACTGGTAGATGTAGTCTTCAACCAGATTCACGTATCTTTCCGGACCATACTTCGGTTCGTAGTGGAGCATAGGTCCGCCGGTAAAGTCTGCAGAACCTGAGAGGATTGGCCTGGCCAGTTTCTCCAACCACGTTGTGGTAGCGACTTCGTCCGTATCTATGAAGGCTATCAAATCTCCCCCAGCGAGGTGAAGAGCCTTGTTCCTTGATTCAACTACGTTACCGGGAAGATTTTCAAACCTCGCTCCATACTCTTTGCAGATTTCAGCTATGTTCCAGGTCGTGCCACCATCGGCGACGATTATTTCAAATGGTTTAAGAGTCTGAATGGACAGCGATTCTAAGGTCTTCGAAATCCTTCTATCATCTAGAGAAGCGATTACAACCGAGATGCGTCCTGTAGGTTCTCGCTGCACGAATTCCTATCGAGAAGACTTATAAAACCTTTCTAAACATTAGCTGGAGAAATTCCATAGGCGACTCTAGATCAATGCGATAGAGTGCGAACTGAGTACTGATAAGTTTTTCCGATTCTTACTTTGGTGAAGATCCAGTGACTTTACTAATATTCTAACTCATTCTTGGATATCTCGCGTTAATTGAGCTGTCGTTTCCTCTTGTTTAACACTAACATCAGGGCTGATCCTATCAATATACCCCCTACAAGACCAACGACCAGGAGTAATATCATCGTAAGATCGTTGTTGATAGCGTTTCCTGAACCTATTCCAGTTTGACCCGTTGCTACAGTTTTAAAAACGGGCGCAGATATTACAGATACATTGTCTGAATAAAAATTTGGTACGTAGATGTCTCCATTCCTTGGATCAAAAGCGGCAAATCCAGGATAGGATCCTACGGTTATATTGCTGATAACTCTGTTGCTAGACGTGTTTATTACTGAGACGCTACTCGAACGGACGTTGTCCGTAAAGATATAGTCATTCTGTGGGTCGAACGCCAGACCACCCGGATAGCTCAGGACACTGATTGTGCCCACAGCGGTGTTTGAAGTAGTATTAATCACTGAGACCGTGTCTGACCCAATATTTGCTACATAGATGAAGTGGTTAGAAGGGTCGTAGATAACGGTGTTTGCACCGATTCCAACATCTATGGTACTTGTCACCTTGTTGTCGGTTGGATTAATGACTGAGACATCGTTCGAGGCAAGATTGCTGACATAAACGTACCCATTCGCAAGATCGACGGCGGGCACAAAGGGACCATTACCTACGCTTATGTTCGATACGATCCTCTCGGTATTTGGATCAATGACTGCAAGCTCATTCAAGTTGAATTCGGTAGCATACAGTTTTCCATTTACTGGATCGTAAGCAATTCCTGGTGTATTTCCAGAGAGATTGATATCACCTATGACTGAATATGTCAGAGAATCGACTATAGATATGTCGTCTGAGTAGTTGTTGGATACGTACATGTACTTGTTAGCGGAATCGTACGCAAAGTAGCGTGGCCACTCTCCGACCTGGATGACGTTGGTCACTTGGTTTGTTGTAGAATTGATTACGGAAATAGCTCCCGATTGAGTGTTTGTAACGAACATGTTACCGTCTGCAGGATCGTACGCTATATTGTTGGGATTGTAACCCACATTTATCGATGTTACAACCCTGAATGGATTTGAGGAGCTAGTGGTATTGTTTGAAGTCGTGCCGGTTGTCCCAGGGGTGAAAAGGAACACGCCGATGAGATCTGCCATCCTACCCGTTGCGACGGAGTAATCAGTTGAATTTCCTCGAGATACTTCGGTCGCAGTGTACTGACCTGAAGCAAGCTGAGTTTGGGCAACTATGATGGGGATGTATCCATTGTTGACCCATCCCGTAGAGTTCACGTTTTGTACGTCAATTTGGAGATTAGGGATCCCAGTGATGCTCAGATACGCTTCACTTCCCGTAAGTGCAAATAAGACAGCAGTAGTATTATTATCAGTCACGTTGAAAGTATCTGACGCTGAACCTGCTCCAATAGAGTCGTTTATTCCATAAGACTCGCTATAAGATCTGTAGCCAGTTATCGAAACACCGGCAATAGTTTGCAGACCCGTGGCCGTTTGGAAACTATCCGAGCTGTTCCCAGTGACTGCAAGCGAGGCAGCTATATTCCCTACAGAATTTACAGCGGCGACATACTGTCCGTTCGTGAAGTTGCCCGATTCCACTTTTCCCCCAGTATCGTAACCATAAATATTGAGCTGAGCTCCGGGTGGAAGTTGCATATAGCTTTGCTGGGCATATATACTAGCCGCAACGACCTGGACATTAGAAGGTAGACCGAGTGAATTTAAAAGATGTGATTGATTCATTTCGACAGATCCGTTTATCGACTTATGGATATTGATTGAGTCTGAAGCGCCTATCACGGTTGAGACCCCAGATGTCAAGAGAACAACTACTATCGATAGAATGATTACCAGCAACGCCTTTCTGGTAATTCTCATAACCAATCTAGGTCAATGTCTTATTTAAGAATATCCCAGACGCATGTTCATGACGAACAAATGACCATCAGAACGAGCACTAGAGAAGTTCGGTAATGTTCTTTTGGACTTCGTCTATCTTCGCACGCACCGCGATAGTTCTCCGTCCAAATTCAGACCTTAGTGCCCGGGCAATGCTTCCCTCTAGTTCTTCGGGATTTACAAGTGTGATCATGCTGTTACCGGTTGCCTGTTCCTCAAACTCTGGGAAATCTATTGCTATTATCTTGTTCTCGAAAAAGCTCCCAGTCTCGATCACTCCTGAATGTCCCCCGGGAGAGTTGTAAGGTAAAATTATCAAGTCTGAGGTTCCAAAAAGATTGAAAAGTTCTTTCTCTTCGACCCTGCCGAGATACTGATTTATGATCTCTGAATGTCTCGTCATTAAGGATTCGAATTCCGTCTTGTAGAGAGGAAAACTGCTGTTGAGGGATCCGGATATTATGAGGGTGAATTGGACTCCATTCTTTCTCAAGTCCGAAAGAGCTTCGAGTGCCATTCCCAAGTTCTTTTGTGGACTCCAAGAACCGTGGAGTAGAACGACTGGGACTTCGGTTCCTCCATTTGTGACATAGGTCTCAGATTCGTACTTGCCATTTTGTATTATAGTCGTGATTGCCTCCAGGTATCTTCCATTTAGGAAGAATACCTTGCTGTTTGGGATGCTCTCCCTAATTCTTTCTTGATAGATCCTTAATAGGACGAAAGACTTGACAGATCTGAACATTATCCACTCGATTAACTTGAGCGCAACAATCTTCACACCGTCCGCGGTGGAACTCCATCCTATTTTCCTAAAGTCTGTTGTGTAAACTGAGTTGTGATAAACGATCTCCACGCCCTTGATGCGACGAATCTTCGCAAGTATTACTGGCAAAAACAGACCAATGAGGTTGGTAAGAGTTGAGTTTCCATATGCACCCGGCAAAAGGTTAAAGATGATTTTGTCATATTTTCTGAAATCCAGACGGATGAGCTTTGCAACAGAATGGAAATTCCCATACTTGTAAGTCGCAATAACTTTGATCTTATCAGGGATCTCTATTGGTTCTGTTTTCTTGTTTTCGAGAGGGCAGTAGACGTCCACCTCCTCCACCTCTGGAAGCCTCGCGAGTAGGAAGACGATAGGGGTGCCACTCGTTGACAGAATATCACCGTGATTTATGAAGTCCCCTATGTAGGCAATCCTCACGCCCGATGATTACGTTGTTTACTTAAGTATTGTGCAGAAGGACCAATAATTTGAATAATTCTCGGATATCTACAAATAAAGAGACGCTATCTAAAGGATGCTGTAACAAGATGACAATAGGTGCTTTGTATACCGGTGGCTACGGAAAAAGATTGCAGTCCGTTGCGGGAGATGTCCCAAAGACACTCCTTCCTCTGAAGGACGATTACCTGATACTAGACAGGCAACTGCTGGATTTTAAATACGCTGGAATAAATGACGTCTACCTACTGTCGGGCTATAAGGGAGAGTTGATAGAAAAGAGGTACGGTCAGGAATGGAAAGGCATTAGAATCACTCACCTCAGAGAGGAACAGCCCATGGGAACTCTTTGGGCTCTCAGAAACTTGTACTCGCACACTAATTCTGATGTCGTACTGAGAAATGGAGACACGATCTGTGATCTTGATTTGAGAAGTTTTCTCTCTTTTTCTTTGAGCCATAGGAGCTTAATGACCATGGTCGTGGCTAAAATGATCAGCCCCTACGGAATCGTATCAATTCACGATGGATATGTATCCGAGTTCGTGGAAAAGCCAGTCCTAAATCATTACATAAATGTCGGTTGCTACCATCTGAAACCTGGAGTCAAGATTTACCTGAAGAAACGATATGCTAACAGGGAAGTCGAAAGGACACTGTTCCAATCTCTTTTGGAGAACAACAACATTAGGTCTCTAAAGTACGGCGGGTATTGGAAGGCCGTAGACAGCATGAAAGACTACGAGGAGATTAGGAAAGATTATGCGCCTCGTGAAGACCACGACTTCGGTCACGTTGTCGTCCACGGAAGTATCCAAGAATGCAACTCGCGTGAAAACCGCACTATTGTCATAAAAGGAAAAGGCAGACTGAGGCTAATCGATGGGAAAATCAGAGTGAATGGAGTCATTGTCCCCAAGGCGGGGAGCAGAAACATTAGTGGAACGATCCAGGTTCAATCAACGAAGGAGTCAAAATTTGCCTTGAGTGGGGACCTAAAAATAATTGGTTCTTCTTGAAATAGATAAATGGGCTAAGCAAGAGTACCTTTCTTGAATTTTAGTACCTACGGAACCAGTAATTTGTCAAGCACGTAGCAGATCATATGGATGATCGTTATGTGGACTTCCTGAATTATTGGAGTACTCTCTGAGTTGACCCTGATGCACTTCTCTGCGACTTGCTTGACCTTTCCACCCTCTTTACCGGTAAGAGCGAGCGTAAAGGCTCCTTTTTCCTTCGCCTTCTCTAGACCCTGTACCACGTTGCTGGAATTACCGGAAGTGCTGATACCAACTACAAAATCTCTTGAAGTGCAGAGACCTTCGACCTGTCTTGAGAATATTGACGAGTAATCGTAGTCATTTCCGATTGCGGTGATGGAGGAAGTGTTAGTAGTCAGTGCTATCGCTGGAAGTGATTTTCGTTCAGCCAAAAACCTGCCGGATAGTTCTGCTGCAAAATGTTGCGCATCTGCGGCAGATCCTCCATTTCCGAATGTTATCAACTTTCCACCAGAGTTCAGTTTTCCCTGGAGAATTTTTGCAATCTCAATTATGTCATCTTTATCTATCGATTTCCTTGCCTCGATTCCACTTTGTATGTAAGTGTCCAGATACTTTTTATCATTCTCCAACGAATATCACCCTACTTCCTGAATGAGTAAATTTGAAGTTTGTCCTTTCGAGCCCCAATGCCTTTATTATTGGTCCGTGTCTTTTTGGTTCAGCAATCACCAGCATGAACCCGCCACCTCCAGCACCAACGATCTTACCCCCAATTGCTCCAAGCTCTATCGCCTTTTGATACATCTTATCTATCCAATCATCGCTTATTTTGTTTGACAACTTCCGTTTCAGGGACCAGTTCTCATGGACCAACCTTCCAAGCGATTCTACATCCCCGTCGTTAATTGCCTTGAAGGTCGGACCGGTGAGGGCTTTCATCTCATCGTAGGCCTCCATGTTCGTTCCAGATTTGACAATCTGATCCCTGTGTATCCCTGAAGAACTCCTCCCTTTGCCTGTATAGAGAAGTAAAAGCGAGTCTTCGATTCTGTTTATGTGATCTATGTGAGACGTGATCGGCGTCAAATTCACGCTACCGTTACTGAAAAATTTCATCAGGTTCAGATTACCATAAGCGGCCGCGTATTGGTCTTGTTTTCCTCCTGGTTCTTTGAGTATCTCCCGCTCGATTGACACTGCCTCTCTTGCAAGAGTTTCAGAATCGACCAACTCTCCTTTGTAGCTGTGGAGAGCGTGAAGAAGGCTCACCAAGAATGTGCTGCTTGACCCTAACCCCGTTCCATTAGACGGTATATCTGATATGCTTACAATCTCTATGCCCTTTGTCAGGTCGAGAAGTCTCAGGGCCTCACGGACCGTTGGATGCTGTAACTGATCAATATCATCTACGATCTCAGTTTTGGAATAACTCACTCTTATCTTGTCATCAAATTTCTTGTTAACTGTCACGTAGATGTATTTGTTAACGGCAGCTGAAACGACCGCTCCAAAATCTCTTTTTTCGTAGTAAAATGGAAGGTCAGTTCCACCGCCGACAAACGTGATTCTCAAAGGAGCTTTTGTCATTACCATTCGTTCTAGCATTGGTGCTTAATGATGTATGGTTGGTTAATAACGATTTCCAATTATGCTTAAATTATCCACGCAGAAGCTTTTAGTTTCGAAAAGGAACGCTCCAAAAAAAAATTACCGGATCCATTTGCTCTTCAGGAGGTAATTTAGAAGATTGTGTCATGTCTGACAAAACCTCTTGTTCTGACCACTCCTACGTTTAGAAAAATGATCAGCCCCGCCGGCTTGAAAAGAAAGGAAAATGGTACGAAATTTCATAATCTCTATAATCGCCTTTTTAAAAGGGAAACTTAGGAAAAGCTTTTATTCTTATTATATATTGTCTGACTAATGTCACACATACTACTGAAAGGGTGGCATAGATACAAGGAAAGGGGAAGCTATTCCTGGAAGTCCTCTCTCGTGGTTGCATTCGCAGCAACGATATTACTGTGGTGGCTACCGATCTTTGGACCGATGCTTTCTGGGTACGTCTCGGGAAGAGTGTCTGGATCAAAGTACAAGGGTCTAATCATTACAGCACTAGTGGCAGCCATAATAGGAGTCGCATCGTTCCTATTTACATTCGTATTCCCTGTACCTAGTTCGGTGGGTTACTATCTGTCTTCTACAATCATATATCACTTACAGACCATTTCTCCTTACGGCGCTTGGTTCGTCTCGTCGGTTGGACGCATGTTTACCGACTTTCCATACTATCTGTCATTCTTCCCACCTAACTGGGCCGTTTTGGTTGCCTTCGGATTCATAGGAGGAGCCATGTCAGAACTTCTGGTCAGAGATACAGAAAGGAAGAGCGTTCTGTCTGCAAAGCACCCAATACACAATGATGCAAAGGCACTGACTCCAAGAGAAGTGGACTACGCACCTCAAGCAGATTCCCATCCCTTACTAAAGAAGATAATAAGGGACAAAGAAGTTCAGGAATCCTCAGAAGATTATATCTAGAGCCACAATAGAAAGACCACGATTTTTTTTTAAAAGTTTTTATTATTCTTTTAATTTCTTTCTAAATTCTGCAACCTCTTCTTGTAGTGCCTTGTTCAACGGATTCTTCCTTGCCTTCTCTTCAAGTTCTTTTAGTTTGTTTTCCAAAGCTTTCTTCTTTCTATCAAGGTCTCTCTTTCCGAGTCCCATGATTTGTCAAGAAAATACTACATTATCTATTTTATCATTGTGTCAAATAATTTCTCTGCTATAATCAAAAGGAATAAACGATTCCAGAAACCCTTAGCGAGTTAGTTAAACCCGATTTAGAAATATTCACGTCATTCCTGTGCTTCTTTATGGAGTCTGCAATTGGTGGAACTGCAAATATCGTTAGGTCCGGTTCCTCATAGACGATGAGATAGGAATTGGAATGTTTGGAAAGAGATACATCCACGTGCGGGATCATCTTACATAGATTATCTTCGCACGGACCCTTGGTGTACCTCAGTTCAAGGTAGATCTCTTTGATACCATTGCTCTCAATGAGTTTTCTGGCACTTGCGGAAACAACGATCATGGTTTGAATCTCTTTAGTAAGAGAGAATTCATTACTACCGTCGTCGAACTGAACGCCATAGCAAAGGCGGCAAGGAACGGCAATGTGTTGTATATTCCTGCTCCCAGCAGTGGAATCAATGCACCAGCAGCGATGGGTATCAAGATAATATTGTAGATGAATGCCCACATTAGATTCTGCTTAATCTTCCGTATTGTCATTCTTCCCAGTTTTAGACTGACGTAGACGTCGTATAGCTTGTTCTTCATTAGTACCATTCCTCCAGTCTCCTTTGCTACGTCAGTTCCGTTACCAATTGCTATTCCGAGATCGGCTCTAGCGAGAGATGGTGCATCATTTATTCCATCTCCAACCATCGCGACTATCTTGCCAGATCTTTGAAGCTCTTCTATCTTCTCTAGCTTCTGACTAGGCTTGACATTTGCAACTATATTGGAAATACCCACTTTCGCGCCTATGGCTCTTGCTGTAGTTTCATTGTCTCCACTTATCATCCACGTCTCGATGTGCATTTTGTCAAGGGCCTGAATAGCTCTGATGCTATCCTCCTTAATGACATCGGCCAAGGCGACTAGTCCCGCAACCTTAGAGCCCAAAGAAAGAATCAGTACGGTTTTTCCTTCTCCTTCAAGCGTCTTGATTGTGTTTTCGAAACTTGTCGTCGCAATTCCATTCTCAGAGAACAGGTCTCTGTTACCAATCAATATCTCTTGGTCTAACTTACTCGATATCCCTTTGCCGGGAATGTAGTTGAATTCATTTGGGAATTGAACTTCAACATTTGCATCTTTTGCTCTGTTTACGATGGCTCTTCCCACAGGATGTTCTGAGTTGACTTCCGCAGACGCTGCGTATCGGAGAATCTCTTGCTCCGTGACAGTTGAAAGTGCTATGACGTCTGTCACCTCGAGCTGCCCCTTTGTTATAGTTCCGGTCTTATCGAATGCAACTGTGTTTATCTTGTTCGCGATCTCTAAGTATTCACCACCTTTCACCAATATTCCGCTTTCTGCAGCCCTTCCTGAAGATACCATTAATGCTGCGGGAGTTGCTATTCCTAGCGCGCAAGGACAAGCTATTATCAGAACTGACACAAAAACAAGGAGTGAAAAAGTCAATCCGATGTGCCCGATATAAAACCAGTACGCGAAGGACAGAATTCCAACTGTAACCACTGCTGGGACGAAATAGGAAGACACCCTATCGGCCAGTCTCTGGATTGGGACCCTAGCAGAGTTCGCATTCCTGACCGTCTCAATAATTTCTGATAGCGCAGTATCTTCTCCAACCTTTTCGGCGACAATCCTTATTCCACCAGATAGATTTATGGTTCCTCCGATCACCTTTTCTCCGACTTTTTTGTCTATTGGAAGGCTCTCCCCTGTTAACATGGACTCG
>JAJYMI010000086.1 GCA_021787125.1 Thermoplasmata archaeon
AAATCCAGTCATCTAACTGGAAGAGATTCTAAACTTATATGATCATAGCTCTCATTGGAAAGGGGGGAGTTGGCAAGACAACAGTTGCTTCGGGGTTAGCGCTCAGCCTGTCGCGAACCGGCAAGACCGCTCTCATTTCCAGTGACTTCATGCCCTCATTAAAACACCTCTTTCCCTCCAACCCCCAGAGCCTCGACGTACTGGAACTGAGTGAAAGCGAGGTCGCTGCGAAATGGAAAGATCGCTACGGTGAGGAAGTGGTTATGATCCTCGAAAATCTCTTCCAGGTAGATGACTGGATTTTGGACCATATTGCAAACAGTCCAGGTGTTGCTGAAGAGTTCATGATTTCGAACATTGTCGATCTTGAACTGTCAGAGAAGTATGAATACGTCGTCTGGGACACTGCTGCGTCGTCCTCAACAATGCACCTCTTATTGCTCCAGAAAGAATTTTACGAACACCTGAGCAGGGATGTGAAGATATATCTAAAACTAAGGGACGTTCTGCACACTGATAAAGTGCTGGATGTATTAGATCAGTGGAGAGGACTAGCACAGAGAGTATGGACACGTATGCTCAATACCGAATTCCTTCTTGTCACGACGATGGACGAACTCAGTCTGGTCCAATCAAATGAGATAGAGAGGGATCTGAAGACTATGGGCCTTGGTATTTCCGGTAAGATATGCAACAGGTGCGGACGGAGTTTCAGTGAAGACTTTCTCTTCGAAGTTCTAGAACTAAAGGGAAGTGCGAGAGACATCGTTGAGTCAGTGGCGAGCTTGCTTTCTAGCGATAGAGGGGTAATCGACCTCATTAAGTCGAATTCCGAACTTGCAAAAAAGTTAAGATGAGAATCCTCATTTTCAGGTGATATCTCTATATGATTGACATAGGAAACAAGGAAACAATAAAAAGAGAGGCAAAAGCAGAAGGGTTCATTAGGCTAAAAGAATCAACACTCAGAAGCATCAGAGATAACAAGATCAAGAAAGGCAGTGTGGAGGAGGCATCTAAGGTGGCAGGTATCCTGGGTGCAAAGATGACCCCCCAAACTATTCCTCACTGTCATCAGATACCATTGGATTCTGTGGAACCATCAGTGAAGGTGGAAGAGGACGGAGTCAGAGTCACTTGTACGGTCAAGGCACGGTACAAGACGGGAGTTGAGATGGAATCTCTGATGTGCGTCAACTCCATGCTCCTGACAGTTTGGGATATGGTAAAGTATCTGGAAAAGGATGAAGCCGGTCAGTACAAGGAAACCGAGATCTCTGGCATTAGGGTCCTTCGGAAAGTGAAAGGGCAGAAGGCCTAGAAATGGTTCATAGAGAGGGAACCAACAAGAAGCTGAAGATTCTCATAGTCACCGTCTCAACCTCCAGAACTGTAGAGACAGACACCTCAGGAGAGAACCTGAAAAAGGAGTTCATCAAGGACTCCCACAGAGTGGACAAGCTGGTCTGCAAAGATGACGAAGAGCAGATTGTGAATGCGTACTACTCCAACAGAGACCATGATGTGTTCATATTTGTTGGGGGAACTGGACCCAGCAGCAAGGACGTTACCGTCCAGGCCCTAAGGAAAATTTCTGAAAAGGAAATGGTGGGATTCGGCGAACTCTTCAGATCAGAGTCGCACGAACGATTCGCCTATCTCTCAAATTCAACACTCTTCATCAAAGACAGCAAACAACTCTATTGCATACCCGGATCACCGGATGCCACAGTCCTCGCCCACTCAATCGTAGACTCGATAATGGGTCACCTGTACCACGAGCTGACAAAGGAATAGCCGACGGACGGGTTTGGATATTCACTCTATGGGTTCTCCGATGTTCTTGGGAAACGTGTATCCAGGGAACTCTCTTCCGTACCTTGTTGACTCCCGCAGTTTTGAAACAAACTTCTTCCCGTTCTTGGAGCGATAGAAATCTTCCTGCATCATTAAGTCATAATTCTCGTCTCGTATCTTATGAAATTTCAGGTTCAGAATTTTGGCGTAAAACTCTAGAGATACTCCAGCGTCTCCCCTTCCCTGCTCTATTGCTTTCGCGACTGCTGCGTGACTCTTGGCTTCCCAGAAATAGCCTCTTATCCTGTCCTTAGAAAAGTTTGAGCCCATTTCAAGTTCTATCTCTCCGTCAATGAGGTCCCTGGTACCTGACCCTCTGTTCCTGTTCACAAAGATCAGTTTCTTTCCTAGTATCTGTGAAAAGGTGGAGGTTCCATCTCTGGATATGATTCCCTGGGACCTGGAGAAACCCCTGAGCATCACGAATTTCCTTTCTCTATATTCACTGAGCAGGAATGTATTGTACTCTCCATTCTTCAGCAGGTGGACGCCGCTCACATCTGCCTCTCCCAGTCTAATCGCCTCAACCCCTCCCCAGGAACCCGCATTGATAATGGTTGGAGCCTTTGAAGAATCGAACAGGACCCTTTCGATCAGTGGGTCATTTGATCCAATGAACAGCACGTCTCTTTTTCCTGGAGTCAGCGGGAAGAATGGAACAGTCTCGTCTCTCTGATAGTAGTTCTTACTGTCCCTTATCAGAACGAAACCATCCGCATAAGCAAGTCTGCTGATGGATCCGGAGTCTCCGTAGATAGGGTAAGCTCTGCCACTCCTGCCGATTATGGCGGGAATAATTTGATCCTTTCCTTTCTCCGAGTTTATCCTAAAAGGCAGGCGTACCTCAATCCTTTCATCCTGGACCTGGCCATAGGCGGAGAGAACCGCTGGAATAATTATGTATCTCAGGACGGAAGCTGCAGAGAGCGGAAATCCAGGCATTCCCAAGAACAGACAGCTGTCAAATGCTGCTGCAAAAGAAGGTTTTCCGGGTTTTATCGATATTCCATGGAATAGCATTTGTCCACCTAGCTCCTGAACCACTTCGTAGAGAAGGTCATGGAAACCCGCAGACGTCGAGCCGGATGAAATCAAAAGGTCATATTTTCCGACATTCCTCTTGATGAACGTTTGCATAGACGTCTTGTCATCTGGTACCGTACCCAGCAGGTGACATTCGCAAAACCCTGTCCCAGCAAGGGCGGATTTGAAGTAGTATGCGTTGCTGTCGTAGATCTCACCATCTTTCAGACGTCTACCAGGTTTGACCAGTTCGTTTCCCGTCGACACAATACCGACTCTAAGCTTGGAGCTGACAGTTACCTTCCCAACCCCTGAAGAAGCTAGCAGAGCTATGCTTTCTGGACTCAAGAGGTTGCCCTTCCTTACAAGGTACTCGTTCATGAAGAAATCGGAACCAGCATGGGCAATGTTCTCTCCCGGACTCACTGACCTGAACACCTTTACTCTGTCGTTTGACCTAGTTGCATATTCCACCATTACGACAGAATCCGCACCCCTCGGTATCATAGCGCCTGTCGAAATGTACATGGCCTCCCCTTCCTTGATCTCTCTGGAAGATTTCTCACCAATCTCGACCTCTCCAACGACTCTGACCTGTCTCGGGGAGTCCTCTTCCGCACCGACGACTGATAAGTGATTCAAGGCATATCCGTCCACCTCCGATCTATCAAACGGTGGAACGTCTTCCCGCGAGAAAACGTCAGAAGAGGATATAAATCCAGATGCATCTGAAATGCCTCTGGTCTCAGATCCGATCAACCTCCTAATCTGGTTGGTAAGGATTTCTTCGGCCCTCTCAGCCGTCACCAATATATGGAACACTTTTGTCACATCTACCACCTGAGTACCTCGTAGCTCACTCTCTCCCCCTCAGCAATCCCTTCCGAGTTCTCATCCATTACCAAGATTCCGTCTGCGTTTATCATAGAATAGATGACCCCTGAGCCAGTCACTCTTGTAGGGTAGACAAAGGTCTTCTCGTTTTTTTCTTCGACCCTTACTCTTACGAAACTTCTGAAGCCCAGGGTGTTTACGAGACTTCTTCCGAGCTCTCCGGACCCGATCTCCTTCACTTCCCTTTTGAGATTAAACCATCTGTAGATCGCCTCCAGGACGACGTTCTCAGACGCAATCAGTGCAGCGACCGGGAGTCCCGAAAGCATAAACACTGGCTTTCCATTGTATATTCCGAACGAAGTCGTTCTGCCCGGTCTTATCTTCAGTCCTCGAAATACAAACTTGCCGCTCTTTTCCATGACAGAAGGTAGCACGTCTCTCTCTCCCGGGCCAGTGCCACCTGTCACGATTATGACATCTTCCTTTACTAAGTCGAGTGCGTCCTCTATTGCAGATTGGACATCTGGGACGACACCATGACCGACCGCAACGAAGCCCTTCCGTTGGAAGTACGATTGTAACATGGGTTGGGTCGAATTTCTTACAATTCCGGAGACCAGTTCGTCTCCCGTTGAGACGATCCCAATAGAAAGCGAAATGACAGCGACTTTCTCGATTCCACACTCCAGCAGTGCAGCGACGTGCGGAGGGTAGACCCTCTCCCCTCTCCTCAAGATTGGAAACCCCTTTCTTAGGTCCTCCCCCTTCCTACTGACATTTTGGTACTTTCTTAATGGCACGTAGACATCTACCCTTCCATCCTTCTCCGAAGCATCCTCAAGCATCACGACTGAATCCGCTCCCTTTGGGACTTTGGATCCCGTTGCTATTCTGACAGATTCCCCTGTTTTTAAAACAAAATTCTTCGATGATGAAGGAAAGAGTTTACCAACCAAATTAAAACTAGATGGGTTTATCTTACTCGAAGAAATCGTTTCTCTCGAATTCACAGCGTAACCATCGACGGCGCTCCTATCAGAGAGTGGAAAGTCCGAAGGAGATACGATGTCCTCGGCCGAAAACTTACCAACCGCCTCCAGTAGCGGTACGATCGTCGACTTCTGTCTCGGGCTGTATTTCAGGCTCCTTTTAATCGCTTCATCTAGACCGATGAACGATCTCAGTTCCATAGCTTGTAAATATTTGAAGACCTAAAATACTTGCTAATATTGAATTTCCCTTGCCCTATCAATGTTCAATTTTAGATACTTTCCTTTTGGTACATTCGTGACGGAAGCGAAAAAGTAGTTACCATCAATTTTGAATCTGACGTACCTGCCTGAGTCGATCCCTATGATACCGTACTCGTTGCCTTCGCGGTCGTTAAAGTCCAGCGCTCTTTCATCCAGTAGATAATTATGACCATCCAGGGTGACCAAGTTTTTGTAGTCCAGCAGTGCCAGAGTCCTGAAGTGCTCTATCTTCTCCACCGTGTCAACTGTCTCTATTACTCTCCCGTTATCGATGGATATCAGGTTAGAAAACCCGTTCTCAAGGTCCCTTGAATTGTGTGTTGCGTACAGGTAGTCAAACCCGTACTTTGCCGATAGTTCATCAATAAGGCTGATCAACCCGAGTCTGGCTATCTCGTCCTGGAAGGAGAATGGCTCGTCCATAAGTAGCGCGAGGGGTTTCGATATGATAGCCCTTGCAATAGCAACCCTCTGGGCCTGCCCAAGAGAAATTTCGTTTGCCCTTTTCTTCATCAGAGGTTCGAGATGCATTTCCGCGACAATTTCTTTGTAGATCTCGATGTCTCCTCTTCCATACCTGACGGACATTCTCAAGTTATCGTTCACGCTCATTCTTCCGAAGAGAAGCAGATCCTGCGGAATGAGTCCTATTCTTCTCCTCTCAGGTGGAAGGGCATTGATGTCTATCCCGCCTATCTCCACAGTACCACTTGAATTTATCAGTCCTGCAATTGAGTTGAGAAGTGTGGTTTTTCCGGTCCCATTTCTGCCGATCAGGAAATTTCTACCACCTTGCAGGTTCAGTTCTTGTATCCTTACTTCGAATTCCCCTCTTCGAGCAACGAAGTCTCTTATCCTGATCACTTTTTCCCCTCCAGAAGTTTGAAGGCCAGCAGTGCAGCCAGACCCGTCAAAATGAGTATGGACGAAGATGCAACCGTTCCAGGTAGGTTTCCTGATTGGAATTGGGAGTATATGAAAACTCCAGCTACGTTCACTATCCCGGGGAGAATGTAGTAGGCGACTATCAGCAAACTCCCGACCTCTGAAATGGACCTCGCCCATGAGAGGATAAGACCCCTGAGCATTGCCCTGCCCATCATAGGTATTCCGAGCGTGAAGTAACTCCTCAACGATCCCATTCCAAGGGTCCTGCCCACGTCCTCATATTTCATCACATCCCTTGAGTATGAGACCTGCACCGTTCTTATGGTGTAGGCGGAAGAAAGGAAAAAGAGCGTCACAATCACGGCCAGAAAGGTGTCGAGGAACTGGTAACCGGGATAGAATTTCGTGATCAATTTTCCGATGGGCATTGATGGTTCGAAAGTGATGAGCATCATGATGCCCACCACCGTGTGGGGTATCATTATGGGGAGTTCCACGAGGCTATCAGCTACCTTTACCAGCGAGCTGTCAGTCCTGGAAACGAAGTAGACGTAAGGAATTGAAAATGCTACAGCAATTGCAGCAACCACGAATGCCAGGATGTACGTGTAGTAGATGCTCTTCAATATCCCTGAGGAGGCATCGCTGATGACAAGGGAAAAACTCTCATACGTTAGAGTTCGGAAAATCGGGGTGAGTATGAAGAGGATATAGATGACAAAAAAAGGAATGAATAGATATACTAACGTTTGTCCTTTTCTCATACCTGTTCATATGAAGACGAGGGGATATAAGAAGGTACAGGTTGAGTTATTCCAGACAAGAAAGATGGGAAGGTGTTGTCAGGTGAGTAGAAGAACGGAATACCGATTGGATCGAAATCGGACGATTTCAGGTCGGAGTAACCAAGGTTGCTGATTAGATAGTACACGAACTGTTGAGATTCACTGACGTTCTTTGAACTGCTCAGAATAGTTGCAGAGTAAAGAATCGGTCCGCCTCCAAAATTTCCGATGTTGCTCTCCGAGGGACCGCTAGTATTGACTTCTGAATAGAAGCTCACCTGGTTCTCGCTAATGTTCCCGAGGTTTATCCAAGAAGGAAGTCCATTGCCTCCTTCAGGGCTCATGTAGTAATTAAGGTGCTGATTAATGGCCTGAGATTTGTATGTCAGAGCATAGTCAACCGAACCGGTAGTGAGGTAATTGTCCAGCCCTATTTCCACCGTTGTTATGTACAGATCGTGGCTTACCCTCCAGTCATAGTTGAATATCTGATCATAGAGGGCCATTGAATCGTTTGTGGGGTATCCGCCGCCGTTGTTGTCCCTTGAGAGAGTACCGCCTGGACCGAACCACGAATTCCAAGCATGGTTGTAGAGGAGAAACTGGGACTCGTCATTATTGAACGCGAGACGAACGTAAGGGTTTGACCAGTTTGTGTAAAGAATACCTGCAAGCTTTATCATCTCTATTGCCTGGAACCCGCTGGGATCCAAGGACGAATTAGAAGCTGCCACCTTCACTCCGGGTGCGGTCAGATTCTCGAACCAGAAGGGGTAAGAACTGGGAATGTTATAGGAACTATTGGTCCACGTTATTGCCATTTCATTGGATGCAAATATCACCATCCATTCAGTATAGTTTGGCATTAGGTATTGCGGGATTACACCCGCTGCGGCTGAAATGAAGACATCTCCAACGGCCCCTGCCCTGATCTGTGCCGCATTGGATACTGACCCACCAAAGGTTATCCCAGCACTTATCCCTGTGATGTTTTTGAAGGTGGGATTGAACTGGTCGCCAAGAACGTACTTTAAGGAACCCGCAGCGTAGACAGAAAGAGTGGGAGCATTACCACTGGAAGAGTGATTTGTGATATGACCGGTAGCGTAACCTGCGCCTATGCCGATTATCAAGACAACCACCAGAAGTACAGCAGTAGTTCTATTCTGCATGCTCTGAAGAGTGTGTCTCGTTATTTATTTTGATGGGTAATCTTGCGACTACCTTGTTAGCGACCGATTCTGACAAATTAGATATATTCCATTTCTAATCGTATGTTGTGTTTGGTGTTAATGGAAAAGTGCTTTGGATTAATCTGAGTGATTCGAGTTTCAGAGAGGAGCAGATTCCCGAAGAGATTTACAGGAAATATCTGACGGGGTATGGACTCGGCGTTTACATACTGAACAGAGAGATGGACGGGAAGGAGGATCCACTTGGTCCCGACAATATATTTGGAGTCATGACGGGTGTCTTCAACAGTCACTCCGTCCCGCTCGGAGGAAGGTTCGAGGTAGTAGCAAAGTCGCCATATACTGGCACCTGGGGTGATTCCAATGGTGGAGGCAAATTTGGTCCCGAACTGAAGAACTCTGGATTCGATGCTCTGTTCTTCAGAGGTATATCCGAGAAACCGGTTTACTTCAGGTTGGTTGATGGTAAATATTCGCTCGAAGACGCCTCGGAAGTATGGGGAAAGAATGCGTACGAGACTGAGGACTACCTCAGAAAGATTGAACCAAAGGGACAGGCACTGGTCATCGGAGTACCAGGAGAGAAGAAAATGCTACTGGCCTCCATAATGAACGACTATGGCAGAGCTGCCGGAAGGTCCGGGATAGCTGCCGTTATGGGGTCCAAGAAACTGAAGGGTATAATAACAAGAGGAACGGGAAGAAACGAGCCTTTTGACAGAGAAATGTTGAGGCTCACCAACAGGGATATTCAGATCCAATTTGCTAAGAATATTGAGCTTGCCAGACCTTGGCAACTCTACGGTACCACAGACATCACTGAGGCTGCGCACTTAAACGGAGATACACCCATAAAGAATTGGAGCGGTGCTGGCCTTGTCGATTACGGAGAAGATAATGCGGCGAAGATCAGTGGGAGGGAGATTGCAAAGGACAAGTTGAAGTCCTATGGGTGCGCGCAGTGTACACTCGCTTGCGGTGGTCACGTGAGGAGAAACACCAAGTATGGCACGTTCGAGGGTCACAGGCTGGAGTACGAGGGAACTGGCTCGTTTGGGGGACTGAATCTCGTCTCAGATCTTGACGCGATGTCTATGGCATTCGAGCTCTGTAACAAGGAAGGCCTGGATATAATTTCAACAGGTGCAGCGATAGCATTCGCCAATGAATGCTTCGAGAAAGGTATACTGACCGAAAAGGACATAGGTTTCAGGATAGGGTTCGGAGACGGAGAATCGATGGTCAAGATGGTAAAGCTTATCGCGACCGGAGAAGGTATCGCTGCGGTATTGGGAGACGGAGCGGCGAGCGCATCTCGAGTGATAGGTAAGAATAGCTCAGAGTTCGCTATGCACGTTCAGGGACAGGATCTACCCATGCACGATCCGAAACTGATGCCTAGTCTTGCGACGACGTATATCGCCGATCCCACTCCTGGGAGGCATACGGCTGGAGGAATAGGATTCGACGAGGGTGGGAAACTCACTCTTCCATTCGAGTACGGGGAGTGGTCCGGAAGAAGGATAGAGAGATACCAGTATTCCGGTAAGGGTAAGATGCAGGCGCTTTCCGTCTTTGGAATGCAGATCATGAACTCTACCGGAATGTGCCAGTTTTCGACCGCAGTGTGGCCCAACAGCTACCCCTATCTGAAACTCTTTAAGGCGATTATGGGGTGGGATATGACTGCGGATGAACTGATGGCCGCGGGAAAGAGGATACAGGTCGCCAGGCACCTCTTCAATTACAAGGCAGGCGTAAATCCCTGGAGTATCACTCCAAACGGTAGGATCACAGGAAGTCCTCCGCTCGGAGATGGCCCCACAGGTTCGGTGACCGTCGACTACAAGACTCTTGTGAAGGAATACCTCGAAGAAGTTGGCGTTGGCAAGGACGGAAGGCCCACGGAGAGTGTACTCAGAGAGTTGGGCATAGAAGCCTAGAGAAATAGTTCCTTCTCACCCTTGACGTCCGAGTAATTGAAAATCGGACCAGCTTCACACGCATAGAACTCACCTATGTTGCAGTGACCGCAGACCCCTATCCCACACTCCATTCTCCTCTCTAGCGAGAGGAAGATTCTGTCTTCTCTATAACCCATTTCTAGCGCTTCTTTGACCGTGTTCATCATCATAAGAGGAGGACCAATTACGAAAACCGCTGCATCCTTGCCCAGGTGTACATCCTTCAGGAGCGATGGTACAAAGCCAGTATTTCCTCTCCACCCAGAATCTCCCCTATCGACTGTCAGATGAATATCTATCGACTTTCCCCATTCATTGATTTCTCTCTTGTATACTATATCTGACGGTGTCCTCGCTCCGTACAGTACTTCCAGGTTCCGCTCCTTTCCTGCGTCGACCATTTCCTCAATGAGACTCCTGACCGGTGGAATGCCAATACCGCCCGCGATCGCTAAGACTTCGTCGTACTTCTTCCATGGCCAGTGCGTTCCGTACGGTCCTCTTACTCCAACGGACTTGGAGTCCTTAATGCGTGAGGTAACGCTTCCTATTTCCCTGATTGTGAAGGCAAGGGTCCTCCCTGATCCCGAGGCGACTGATATGGGAGCCTCACCTGTTCCAAGAACGGAGAGCATATAGAATTGTCCGGATTTCCCTTCGTTCCTGGAATTGAACTCGATGGTGTAAACGTCTGAGCTCTCCCTCTTGGTATCTGCAATTTCAAGGGTACGCGGGAGATATTCATTCTTCAGAGTAATCGTGCGAGATCACCTCCTTTATATCGATTTCAACAGGACAATCCTCGACGCACCTGTTGCACCCCGAACAGAGATACGTGTCGCTCGACCTCTTGAAGTATACAAACTTGTGGTAGAATCTCTGTCTCAGTCTCTCATCGAGGTCCTTTCTGATATTTCCTGCGGATGAAGAGGTGAATCCTGCGAGTATGCAGGAGTCCCACTCTCTCTTCCTATCTTCGCCTTCATCGTACAGGTCAAAACAGTAACAGGTTGGACAGGAGAAGTTGCATGCTCCGCAGGATATGCACCTGGATGCATAGTCCTTCCAGAGTGCGGAGCTCCATTTCATCCTGCTTTCCAACCCATCGACGGGTAAGATATCCATCTTTTCATTGAAGCGATCGTTAAAGTCTCTTAAGTAGGAACCGTCCTCCCTTTGAAATGAGTTGAAATAGCCGTCGTACCGTTGGGAGACCGCTACGTGATACTTCTCTTCATTCCTCAAAATCTGCAGGTCGTACTGATCTAGAACCGGACCGCCGAAACTAGAACAGAAACCTCCTTCACATGGTTCATTGCATACGAAGTTCGCAAAAAGTGTCTTTTCTCTCTTCTCGGTGTAAAATGGATCCTTCCCAAGTATCTGCCTATCCATAAGATAGAATCCCTTAAGGTCACAGCTCTTGACGCCAAACACTGCAGTCTTGCCGTAGTCCTCCAGGATGAGAACGTTTTCATTCCTGCTTATCAGGAATTCCTTCGGCGCATATCTCGACCTCTCTTCCGACACGCGTTCGAAGGCTTCCACTCTTTCGAAAACGATCTCCCCTTCCCTCTCTACGGCCCCGAACGTTTCAAAGTCTTTTGAAATTGCCTTAAAGGCATCCTTCATTTCTTCCCTGGTGAGTATGTAGTTCAAACCACTACCCTCACAGCCACAACCTTGAATTCCGGTATCTTTGACAGTGGATCGAGAGTCTTTCCGACCAGCCTGTTGACTCTGGACTCATCGTAGTGAAATGGTACGAACACCACTCCCTTTGGAACCTTGTCCGTAATCCGAGTTTTGGTCTTGATTGATCCGTGTCTCGACTCAATGTTAACGTACTGGGGGCCTCTGATCCCAAGTCTCTTTGCGTCTTCGGAATTTATCTCGACGTAGGGCTCCGGTGACTCCCTCTCCAGAAGGTCAGCCCTCCTGCTCATGGTCCCCGAGTGAAAGTGGAAGTAGTTCCTTCCAGTCGTCATGATCATGTCATATTTCTCGTCAACAGCCTCTGCGGG